>JAWVFY010000185.1:0-2778 GCA_033855575.1 Solirubrobacteraceae bacterium | reverse complement strand
TGCGTCAGTCGAGCGGGATGTCCTGCACGACCGGCTCGCCGGCCGGCCCGTCGCTCGGGCCCTGCTCGAACCGCAGCAGGTAGTAGTCGATGACCGCGCGGACGAGCAGCAGCACCTGGCGAATGAGGTCGGCGACCTGCTGGCGCAGCTCGTCGGGCAGCAGGTCGCGCAGCAGTGCCACCAGCGCGGCCAGTGCCTGCGCCTCGCGGGCGGCCTCCGAGGTCGCGTCGTGCGCTCCCGCAGGGCCGCCGCCGGCTTCGCCCGCGAGGCGGTCGGCCGCCTCGGCGGTCGACCGGATCCGCGCGCGCAGCGCGGCGATGGGGTCGTCGTCGATCACTGCGTGGCCTCCCGGGGGCCGTCGAAGCGCACCTCCAGCGTCCCGTCGCGAAACGAAGCGCCGGCCGGAGCGTAGTCGGCCAGCGCGGGCGGCAGAAGCACGGCCCGCTTGTGCCCGTCGACACGCACCACCAGCTCCAGCCCGATCTTCTTGACGCTGATCTCGCCGCGCTGCGCCAGCGGCAGCTCGACGCGCCAGGTGGCGCTGTCGCGGCCGACCGTGAGCTTCTGCGAGACCGCCTGGTGCAGGACGCCGGCCGGATCGTGCTCGGCGAAGAGCGTGTCGCCGAGGCGGTCGAGCATCGTGGCGCCGACGACCTCCTCCTCGAACCAGGGCGCCTGCAGAACCGGCACGGGCGCGAACGAGTCGTGGGCCACCCGCAGGTGCTCGAGCTGGCGCTCGCGCCAGGCGCCGAAGTAGGCGCCGGTCTCCGCGCCGAAGACGCGGTTGACCACGACGGCGTCGGTCAGGAACCCGTAGAGGTTGAGGTAGGTGAACGTCCGGCGGGCCTCGTCGAGCACCATCCGGTCGGGGCTCATCACCAGCCGGATCGAGACGTGCTCGTGGTCGCGGAGGATCTCGTTCATGGCAATCAGGTTGCGGATCAGGGCGCCGACGTCGTCCAGCACGGCGTCGTCGGGCAGCGAGATGTCCAGCACGGCGCGGGCGAAGGGCCGCGCCGCGTCCATGATCCGCCCGTGCTGCGGGAAGACCCGCTCGAGCCACCAGCGCGCGACGTCGGGAAACGACAGCAGCCGCAGCGTCTCCCCGGTTGGCGCGCAGTCGACGATCAGCGCGTCGAACTCGCCCGACTCGTAGTGGGCCTTGACCTGGAGCAGGCTGAAGAGCTCGTCGAGCCCGGGCGGGACCGTCAGCTCCTCGGCGCTGACGCGATCGACCCCGCGCCCGACGAGCAGCTGCCCGAGCCAGGCGCGCACCGCGCTCCAGTGGCGCTCCATCTCGGCCTGGGCCTGGACCTCCTGGCCCCACAGCAGCTCGGCGACAGGCGTCGGCTCGCCGTCCAGCGCCACCTCGAGCGAGTCCGAGAGGCTGTGCGCCGGATCGGTCGACAGGACCAGCGTCCGCAGCCCCTGCGCGGCGCAGCGCCGGGCGGTGGCGGCCGCCACCGAGGTCTTGCCGACCCCGCCCTTGCCCGTGTACAGGATCGTGCGCGGGGGCATGCCCGCTGATCCTACGTCCGCCGCTGCGGCTAGCGCCGCACGGCGGCGGCGGTGGAGACCGCGCTCGTGTTGCCGGCCAGGTCTCGGGCGGTGAGGCCGATCTCGTAGCTGCCGGCGCGCGGCGGCTTCCAGCCGAAGGAATGCGCGCCCGACTGGACCGGCACGACCGCGTGGTAGCTGAACGATCCGCGGCTGACCACCATCGTCACGGTTCCCGGCTTGTCGATGCTGAAGCGCACGCGGGCGGTCTTCTTGGCGTGGAGCACGGTCGTCGAGGCCACCAGCGTCATCACCGGCGGCGTTGTCAGGTCGGCGCCGAAGCGGTAGGCGTACTGGCAGAACGGCTCGCCGTCCTGCCCGTGCCGGGTCAGCCGGTTGCAGAGGTTCTGCAGGAAGCCGCGCAGGAGGTCGTGGTAGGAGAGGTCGGAGTCGCGGTACTCCGAGTAGCGCGACCAGCCCCCGGTGTCGTAGCTGGGCAGCTCGGCGGCCGCCTCGGCTTCGCCGGCGGCGAACAGCTGGCGCCCCTCGTCGTCGTTGAGCATCGAGGAGTAGTCGTAGAGCCCGTTGAGCGACTGGACGAACCCGTTGAGGATGTGCAGCTGCGGCGCGAACGAGTACTGCAGGTAGTGCGTGCCGACCGCCGTGGGCTGCGCCACTCCCTCGGGCGGCGCCGTCCGGAAGATGCCGATCGCCGACCGCGCCGCGTCGGCCCACACCGGGTCCTTCAGGCGCGAGCCCGCGCGCACCAGCGCCGTCAGCGCCGTGCCCTGCGCCAGGCCCGACACCCACGGGGGGCGCCCGCCGTCGAACGGGAACAGGTACTCGAAGGCCAGGCCCCCGGCGCGCTGGCCGCCCAGCGAGACGGCCTCCCCGAGCAGGTCGGCCAGTGCGCTGTCCTGTTTGGCTGACCACAGCGCGTTGGCCTTGCCGAACGTGGCCAGCCACTGGATCTGGATGCCGTGGCCCACGTAGTGCTGCCAGACGATGTCGCTGCCGGCGAACTCGATCCGCGCGCCGGAGCTCAGCAGCGTGCCGGTCGTCCACCAGCGGATGTTGGCCTCCAGGGTGGCGAGCAGCGCGGGCAGCCGCGCCGGGGTGAGCTGGCCGCGCGCGGCCATGCCCTCGAGGTCTGCGACCACGCCGCGGATGGCCACCCGGCGCGCGCCCGTGAGCGTCTTGCCGAGGTCGACGGCCCGGTTGTAGTCGGCGATCGCGCGGTCGTAGGTCGGCTGGTCGATCGCGCCGGCGGCCAGCAGTGCC
>JAWVFY010000184.1:0-2747 GCA_033855575.1 Solirubrobacteraceae bacterium | reverse complement strand
TCTCGGCGTCGTTGAAGTGCACGGCGTGGGTGAGGTCGACCGTCGACCGCGGGATGCCCGCCCCGTAGGCCAGCGACGCGGGCGCTTCACGCGGACCGATGCGGCGGTACTCCACGCCGATGGAGACCATGACCGCGTCGTGGTGGCCGTGGTAGGACCCGAAGATCTTCAGGATCGGTTCGCGGCCGGTCAGGCCGCGGGCAATGCGGATCGCGTCCATCGTCGACTCCGACCCCGAGTTCGTGTAGCGCCACTTGGGCAGCCGGAAGCGGCGGGCGAGCTCCTCGCCGACCACGATCGCGTCCTCGGTCGGCGCTGCGAAGTGCGTACCGAGGTCGTAGCGCTCCTTGATCGCCCGGCCGATCGCCGGATGCGCGTGACCCTGGATCATCGACCCGAAGCCGTTGTGGAAGTCCCAGAGCTCGTTGCCGTCGACGTCCCACACCTTCGGCCCCTGGCCGCGCTCGAGGTACAGCGGCCACGGCTCGCGGACCTGGTAGGAGGAGGCGACGCCCGCGCTCAGGACCTGGCTGGCCCGCTCGTAGAGCGAACCGGAGGCGCGGGTGCGCTGATCGAGAGCGGTGTGCTCCCGATCGGTGAGGCTGCGGATCCGGTCGCGGTCGAGCTCCATGCGGCGGAGTCTTTCACGAACGTCATCGCCCGCTCGGCCAGCGCCGTGATCGTCAGCGACGGGTTCACGCCGACGTTGGCGGGCACGACCGAGCCGTCGCAGACCAGCAGGTTCTCGTAGCCGAACAGCCGCTGGTGGGCGTCGACGACCCCCTGCTGCGGCGACGCCGCGATAACGGCGCCCCCGAGGATGTGCGCGGTCGTCGGGACGTTCATCAGCGCTTCGGTGATCGAGCTCTGCGCGATGCCGCCGGTGCGCTGCGCGATCCACTCGGCGGCCTGGTTGGCGACCGGGATGAACGTCGGGTTGGGCTTCTGTGGATCCTGCTCGGTCTGGAGCCGCACGCCGCCGAACAGCCCGCGCCGCGCGCGCAGCGCGATGGCGTTGTCGAGCGTCTGCATGACCAGGAGGATGATCGTGTTACGCGACCAGCCGAACGGGTTGAGCACCCTCACAGCCTTGACCGGATGGCGCAGCAGCGCCGCGACCCATTTCAGCGGGCGCGTGGCGCGCGTGCCGTCGCCCACGAGCAGGGTGTAGAGCAGGCTGATGCTGTCGCCGGCCGCGCCGTAGCTGACCGTCTCGATGTGGGTGTCCGGGTCGGGGTAGATCGAGCCGCTGATCGCCACGCGCTTGGTCATGTCGCCCACGGTGCCCTCGGGGAGCGTGACGGCGAGGACTGCCTCGCTGTTGGTGCGCACCAGCTCGCCGAGGCGGTCGGAGACCCGCAGCGACCGGTTGCGCTTGCACTGCGCCAGCAGGCGGTTCGTCCCCAGGGCCCCGGCTGCGACCACCACGCCGCGCGCCCGCAGGACCTGGCGGTCCTTGCGCAGCCACGCGCCCGAGCGCTCGTGCACGACCTCGTAGCCGTCGCGGCCGTCATGGGACGGCCCCAGCGGGCGGACGTCGACGACGGTGCGCAGCGGATGGATCCGCGCGCCGCGGCGCTCGGCGAACCACAGGTAGTTCTTCTCGAGCGTGTTCTTGGCCCCGACGGGGCAGCCGACCATGCAGCGGCCGATGAACTCACAGCCGGTGCGCGGCGGCCCGTCGCCGCCGAAGAACGGATCGTCGACGGTGACGCCCGGCTCGCCGAAGTACACGCCGACGCGGGTCTTGGCATAGGACTTCTCGACGCCGATGTGGCGGCCGAACTCGTGCAGCAGCTGGTCGGCCGGGTCGTCGACGGCGACGTCGGTGACGCCGAGCATGCGCTCGGCCTCGGCGTAGAACGGCGCCAGCTCGGTCTGCCAGTCGGGCGACAGCGAGCGCCACTGCGGGTCGGCGTAGAAGGCCGCCCGCGCCCGGTAGAGCGTGTTGGCATAGCCCAGCGACCCGCCGCCGACGCCGCAGCCGCTGACGACGACCACGTCCTTGAACGTCGAGAGGCGGAAGATCCCCTTGAAACCGAGGCGGGGCATCCACCAGTAGCGCCTGGCGTCCCACGTGCTCTTGGCGAACTCGTCGTCGGCGAAACGCCGGCCGCACTCGAGTACCGTGACATCGTGGCCCTTCTCGCTGAGCCGCAGCGCCGAGACGGCGCCGCCGAAGCCCGAGCCGATGACAAGCCAGTCGCAGTCGAAGGAAGTGCCTGACACAGCGTCGAATGACGGTAGCCGGTGGTGGGAGCCACCCTGCGGTTTCGGTGCCCGGATGTCACTATTCGTAGGGGGAGCATGGCCAGGCTGTTCGATCGTGGTACTCGGCCCGGGGCGTCGCGGGAGTCGCTCGAGGCACGCCACGCCCTGTTGGAGCGGCTGTCGCGCATCCAGCGCTCGATCTCGCACGGTGCCCCGCAGGACGAGGTCCTGGCCGCGATCGCCGCCGGCGCCGCGGAGCTGCTCAACGATCCCGTGGCCGGGCTCCGGCTCATCGCCGAGGATGATCCGACGAGCATGGTGCTCGTCGCGTCGGAGGGCCTGACCGCCGAGCAGTGGGCCGAGGTCCGCCTCGGGAAGGTCGGCGAGGGCGCCGGCGGCCGGGCGATCGTCGAGGGCGCCGTGGTCGTCGTCGAGGACTACCCGGACACCAGCGACGGCATCGCCCGCTTCGGCGAGTTCGGGGTCCAGAACGCGCTCGCCGCGCCCGTGCGCGTCCGCGGACGCGTGGTCGGCAG
>JAWVFY010000183.1:0-3505 GCA_033855575.1 Solirubrobacteraceae bacterium | reverse complement strand
GTCAGCAGCCAGGCCCGCTCGGCCGCAGCCATCGGGTCGGCTCGCAGCGCGGCCGGTACGGGCAGCACGCCGATCCCCTCCGCGATCGCGACCGTCAGCGGCGCGTCGTGGCCGCTGCGCGCCCGGCTGAGCTCCCTGGCCCCGCGCGCGAGCTCCTCGAGGAGCGCGGTGCGCAGCCGGGCGAACTGCTCCGGCCCGGCGGCGGCGGCGCCGGCCTCCTCGAGGATGTGGGCGAAGTCGTGCATTCCGTCGGGTCCCGAGCGTACGGTGCGACCTGAACGTCATGGAAGCTGCCACTCCTTTCCCCCTCAGCCAGGTCCGGATCGTCGGCGACACCCTGCGCGTCGACGGCCTCGTCGTGCGCGACGAGTGCGCGGTGCGGCTGGTGGCCGAGCACGACGACCCGTCCAAGCTGGTGGCCGACGCCATCGAGATCGGCGCGCGAGTCCTGGATCGCGAGCAGGCCGGCGCCAACGCCGAGTTCGTCAAGGCGGAGTTCGAGAAGGCGGCGTCCGAGCTCAACGTCCAGTTCACCGATCGCGCACGCGTCATCGCCGAGGGCATGAACACGGTGATCACCCGGCACTTCGGCGACGACTCCAGCGACGCCGTCCAGCACAAGGTCCGCCAGATCGTCCGCGACGTCTCGATGGAGATGCAGAAGGAGCTGCGCAACGAGCTGCTCTCCGACGGCGACGCCAACCCGCTGGCCAAGTTCCACCGCGTCCAGCTCGCGCTGGCCAAGCAGACCTCCGAGGCGCACTCCGAGCAGCTGCGGGCCATGGTCGACAAGCTCGAGGCCACGCGGCTGGAGGTCGAGCGGCTGCGCGCGGAGAAGGAGAAGCTCGACGAGGTCGAGGCCGAGCGCGACAAGGGCACCGCCAAGGGCCGCGACTTCGAGGAGCTCGTCGCCGAGGCGATCGACGCGCTGGCGCTGCCGCAGGGCGACGTCGCCGACGCCGTGGGCGACCACAAGGAGTCCACGGGCAAGAAGGGCGACATCGTCGTGGCGATCGGCGCCTGCGAGGGCCCGTCGCGCGGGCGAATCGTCTTCGAGGCCAAGAACGCGCGGATGACGCGCCCCAAGGCCTTCGAGGAGCTCGACGCCGCAATGGCCGAGCGCAACGCCGACTACGGCGTGCTCGTCGTCCCCCACGAGGACAAGGTGCCCGCGAAGCTGCAGGCGCTGCGCGAGTACAACGGCGACAAGCTGATCGTGGCCTACGACCCCGAGGAGGGGCCGCTCGCGCTCCAGGTCGGCTACGCGCTGGCCCGCGCCCGCGTCCTGATGGCGCGCGGCGGCGAGGAGGGCGTCGACGCGGCGGCGGTCCACGACACCGTCGAGCGGGCGCTCGGGGCCATGGAGGAGGTCCGTCGCATCAAGCAGCAGCTGACCGGCGCCAAGACCCAGATCGACAAGGCCGCCGAGATCGTCGACGCGATGGCCGGCCGCGTGAAGGGCCACCTCGCCGAGATCGACGACCTGCTCGCCGCAGCCGGCGAGGGCGAGGCGATCGTCGCCACCGCGGCCACGCCGCCCGACGCCCCCGCGCCCGCCTCGCTGCTGGATTGACCGTGGTCGCGCGCCGCGCGATCGTGACCGGCCGGGTCCAGGGTGTCTTCTTCCGCGCCCACGTTCAGGACGCCGCGGAACGCCACGGCGCCACCGGTTGGGCGGCCAACCGCGGGGACGGCAGCGTCGAGATCCACGTTGAGGGCCCACCCGAGGCGGTCGAGGCCGTGCTGGCGGCCGCCCGCTCGGGCTCGCCGCGCTCCCAGGTCGAGGGCGTCCACGTCCGCGACGCCGAGCCCGAGGGCTGCTCGGGCTTCGCCTCGCGCTAGCGACGATCGATCCGCTGCCCCTGCGTCCCGCCACCTGTGGGTGGTCGAACGCGGCTCACGGCCGCATTCGATCGCCCGACGGGCGCGAGCTAGGCGACCTCGACCTCGTCCTTGCCCTGAAGGCGCTCGCGGCCTCGCTGCACCGCGGCGATGAACTTCGAGAGGTTGACTTCAAGGGTATTGAGGATCTCGTCGGCGTAGTCCTCGGCGCCGAGACGGATCTCGCGCTCGCGGGCGCGGGCGTCCTCGACGATGTCCTCGGCGGCGCGCTCGGCCTGCTTGGTGACCTCTTCCTGGCTCACCAGAGCGTTCTGGCGCTCACGCGCCTCCTTGACGATGCGCTCGGCCTCGCGCTTGGCCTCGGCCAGCATCTCCTGGCGCTCCTTGACGATCCAGCGGGCCTGCTTGATCTCCTCGGGGATCGTGGCCCGCATCTGGTCGAGGATGTCGTAGATCTCCTCTTTGTCCACGCGAACCTGGTCCGTGAGCGGGACCGGCTTCGCGTTGTGGACGAGATCGTCCAGCTTGTCGATGAGGACCAAGACATCCATGACAGAGACCTTTGTTCGTCAGCGGGCGAGCTCTTCCTTCAGGCGAGCGGCAACCGGTGCGGGCACCAGATCGTCGATCGTTCCCCCGAAGGTGGCGAGCTCCTTGACACCGCTGGAGCTGAGGAAACTGTACTGCGGCCCGCTCATCAGGTACACAGACTCGATGTCATCGGCCTGATTGCGGTTGAGCTGGGCCATCTCCATCTCGTACTCGAAGTCCGAGATCGCGCGCAGGCCCTTGACGATCGCGCGTGCGCCGACGGCCCTGGCGAAGTCGACGACGAGGGTGTCGAACGGGCGCACCTCGACGTTGCCGAGGTGCGCGGTGGCGTCCTGGACGAACGTCATCCGCTCCTCGGCCGAGAACAGCGGGCCGCTCTTGCGGACGGAGAGGTTGACGACGGCGACGACGACCGTGTCGTAGAGGGCCGAGGCGCGCGCGATGACGTCGAGGTGACCGTTGGTCACCGGGTCATAGCTGCCGGGACAGATGCAGATGCGGGGATCAGTGGCCATGGATGCGGATCAGGGTGTCGCCGTAACAGCGCTCGAAGCGGATGGGCAGGGCGATGGCGAGCGGCGACCGTCGGTCGCTCTCGGTCACCAGCCGGCCGTCCGGAGCGAGGATGTCGCTCAGCGCCAGCTCGTGGCCGAGACGCTCGGCATCACGGTAGGGAGGGTCCAGGAACACCAGATCGTATGTGCGCCCCGTCCGCGATGCGTTGCCGACGAAACTGCGCGCGTCGCCGCGGTGGACCGGTGCCTCGAGGCCGAGCGCCTCGAGGTTGCGCCCGAGCGCCGACAGCGCCGGCGCCGCACGCTCGACGAACTCGGCGCTGCGCGCACCCCGCGACAGCGCCTCGATTCCCAGGGCGCCCGATCCCGCGAACAGGTCGAGCACCGTCAGGTCGGTGACGTCGCCGAGCACGCTGAACACCGCCTCGCGCACGCGGTCAGCCGTCGGCCGGGTCGCGGCGCCCTTCGGGGCGATCAGCCGCCGGCCGCCCAGGCGACCGGCGATGACCCTCATGGAACCAGTGCCCGCCCACCCGCCGCCTCGCGCACAGCGAGCTCGGCGCCGAGCAGCGCGTGCTCGGGCTCAGCGAGCTGAG
>JAWVFY010000182.1:0-4327 GCA_033855575.1 Solirubrobacteraceae bacterium | reverse complement strand
ATGTTGTGCTCCTTGGAGCCGGTCAGGTGCTGCAGGACGTTGCCGTACTGGTCGGGCTCGACGACGCGGAAGTCGACGGCCATGCCCGTGTGGGTGCGCGCGCGGCACGCGTTCTCGCCCGGCTGCGAGGACTGCTCGATCACGTCGAGCTCGGTGAAAGCCCGCAGCAGCGCGGCCGGGTCCGTCGCAGTGGCGACGATGTCGAGGTCCTTGACCGCGTCGACCAGCCGCCGGGCGCTGCCGGCCAGCTCGACGCGGTCGGAGGCCGGGTGAGCCCGCAGCGCCTCGACGATCCCGTCGCCGATCAGCAGCGCCCGGGACAGCAGGATCCGCACTCCGCCCGCCGCCGCGGTCTCGCCGGCACCGGCGGCGAACGCGGCGAGGGTGGCCTCCTCGAACTTCGGGCCGAACCCGCGGATCCCGCGCAGGCGCTGGGCCTCGGCCGCCTCGCGCAGCGCCGCGAGCGAGTCGATGCCCAGCTCGTCGAACAGGCGGCGCGCCCGCTTTGGCCCGAGCCCGGGCAGGCGGGTCATGTCGACCAGGCCGGGCGGGAACTTCGCGCGCAGCTTCTCGACCGCGGGGATCGTCCCGGTCTCGATCAGCGCGAGGATCTTCTCCTCGAGGGTCTTGCCGATCCCCGCCAGCTCGGTGACGCGGCCGGCGCGGGCCAGCGCGGCGACCGAGGTGCTCGACTCGCGCACGGCCTTGGCCGCGTTGCGGTAGGCGAGCACCCGATGGACGACCGCGCCGTCGAGCTCGTAGAGGTCGGCGAGCTCGTCGAACATGGAAGCGATCTGAGCATTGGGCGGGTCGGGCATGCCGGGTTTGAGAGGGTACGGCGCTTATGTCCGCCGTTCCATGGATCGTCCTGCCCACGTTCGACGAGGCCGAGAACCTCGAGGCGATCGTCGACGCCATCCTGCCCGTGCTGCGCGGCGCCGTCGGGCCCGGCGGTTTTCGCGTGCTTGTCGTCGACGACGACTCCCCCGACGGCACCGGCCGGATCGCGGACCGGCTGGCGGACCAGGAGGCCGAGGTGCAGGTGCTGCACCGCACGACGCGCGAGGGCCTGGGCCCGGCCTACCTCGCGGGCTTCGCCGTCGCGCTGGCCGGCGGCGCGTCCCACGTGATCGAGATGGACGCCGACTTCAGCCACGACCCCCACGACCTGCCGCGGCTGCTCGCCGCGGCCCAGGACGCCGACCTGGTGCTCGGCTCGCGGTACGTGCCCGGCGGCGTCGTCGCCGACTGGGGGATGGTGCGACGGATCATCAGCCGCGGCGGATCGCTCTATGCCCGGCTCGTGCTGCGCCTCGGCGTGCAGGACCTCACCGGTGGCTTCAAGTGCTTTCGCCGCGAGGTGCTCGAGGCGATCGACCTCTCCACCGTGCGCTCGCACGGCTACGCCTTCCAGGTCGAGCTGACCTACCGGGCCGTCCGCGCCGGCTTTCGCGTGGTGGAGGTTCCCATCGTCTTCCGCGATCGCCGCCTGGGCCATTCGAAGATGTCGTGGCGGATCGCCGCCGAGGCGATGCTGCTCGTGCCGCAGCTGCGGCGCTCGGGCTGAGCGGTCACCGTCAGCCCCGGACGTGCGTCCGCAACCGGCCGGCCGGGCTCATGCCCGGAGCCGTTCCGGGCGATTCACACCGGATGAGCGCAACGCTGGCGCGCTGGAACCAGGCGCCCGGCCGCGTGCTCCGGGATTGGACCGCCGTCGCCGCCGCCATTGCCGGGGGGCTGCTGCTCGCCGTCTGGGTGGTCGCGCGCCGGGCGACCCCGGACCCCACGCCGACGATCTTCCCGGGACTCACCTCCCCGGCCAGCCTGACCGCCGCGCTGCACATCTTCGAGCGCAACCTGCTCGTCCTGGCCCTGCACTCGTCCGCGTGCGTCGCGGGCTATCTCGCCGGCAGCTCGCTGCCCGCCGAGGCCGACCGCTATCGCGGCGTCATGCGCAGGGTCCACGACCACGCCGGGCCGCTGGCGATCGCGTTCGTCAGCGGGGCGACGCTCTTCTCGCTGATCACCCAGGCCTACGTCCTCGGCAGCAGCGCCTCCACGCTGGCCGCCCAGGGCGGGGTCGGCCCGGGCCTGCTGCTGATCGGCCTGCTGCCCCACGCCGTTCCCGAGCTCATCGCGCTGTTCCTGCCGCTGGCCGCGTGGCTGCTGGCCAGCCGGCGCGGCCGCTGGGACGAGCTGCTCGCCGCGACCGTCGTGACGACCGCGATCGCGCTGCCGGTGCTGGCCATCTCCGCGATGGTCGAGGTCTACGTCTCGCCCCATCTGGTGCTGTGGCTACGCTCACTACACTTTGTATAGTTACGAGGGTACGCCCGACGAAAGGACCCCCATGGCAGGCAGTCTCAGCGAGGTCACCGACAACAACTTCCAGGCCGAGGTCATCGAGTCCGACAAGCCGGTGCTCGTCGACTTCTGGGCCCCCTGGTGCGGGCCCTGCCGGGTGGTCGCGCCGGTCCTCGAGGAGATCGCCGGAGAGCGTGACGACCTGCGGATCGTCAAGCTCAACGTCGACGAGAACCAGCAGACCGCGCAGACCTTCCAGGTCCTCTCGATCCCGACCCTGATCCTCTTCAAGGGCGGCGAGCCCGTCAAGAAGGTCCTCGGCGCCTACCCCAAGCGCAAGCTCGAGGCGGAGCTCGAGCCCGCGCTCGCCTAGGTCACGCCGGCCGGCCGCATCCGCGCCTCCTGTGGCGCGCGGCCGCCGGCGAAGCGCAGGCCCTCGCGACGCAGCTTGCGGCGCACGGCCTCGGGGTCGCCCAGCGCCGTCGGCGCCACGCTCCCGTCGGTCTTGAGCACGCGGTGGGCATGCTTGTGCTTCAGCCGCGTCAGGCGGCCGTTGAGGGCCCGCGCGTGCAGCAGGGTGCCGCCCGCGGCGACGGCCACGTCGGCGTAGCTCGCCCACCGGCCGCGGGGGATGCCGTCCAGGACGGCGGAGAGCGTGTCGTTGTCCATGCGACGACAGTGCCCGGTCTGAACGCGCGCGGGGCGCGCGCAGTGTCACGACTTCGTCACGGAGATGCGCAGCTCGCGCCCGTCGATCGAGGTCGTCGACAGGGCGTCGCCGTCGAGGTCGTAGGCGACCGAGGTGGCGAGGGTCTCGCCGGCCACATAGCCCTCGTGGGCGCGCGCGGCGTCGAGCAGGCCGCCGTCGCCCCCCAGCGAGAGCACGATCCGGTCGGAGACCTCCAGCCCCGCCGACTGGCGCGCCAGCTGCACGGCGCGCACCACCTCGCGGGCCAGCCCCTCCCGGCGCAGGTCGTCGTCGACCGCCAGCTCCAGCGCAACGGCGTGACCGCCCTCGCGCTCGAGCTGGTAGCCGTCGAGCGGCTGCATGCGCAGCTCTAGGTCCTCAGTGCCCAGCTCGTGGTCGTGGCCCCCGACGCTGACGCCGATCGGCCGGCCGACCCGCAGCGACTCGGCCACATGCAGCGGGTCGAGCGCCTCGATCGCCGCGGCCGCCTGCGGCATGTCCTTGCCGAAGCGGGGCCCGAGCGTGCGGTAGTTGGGGCGGACCTCGTAGGAGCCGAGCTCGTCGGCCTCCGAGACGAAGCGCAGCGCCTTGACGTTGAGCTCGTCGCGCACCACGTCGGCCAGCCGCTCGATCGCCTCGCGCTCGCGCCCCGCCGCCACGACGACGGCCTCGTGCAGCGGCTGGCGCAGCTTGATCTTCGCCTGGCCGCGCGCGTTGAGCCCGAGGCGCACGGTCTCGCGCGCGACGGCCATCGCCTCCTCCAACCCGAGGTCCCTCGGGTGGGCGGGGTCGATCTCCGGCCAGTCGCACAGGTGCACAGACGGCTCGGAGCCGTCGAGGTTGTCGTAGATCTCGTCGGCGACGAACGGCGTGAACGGCGCGAGCAGCTTGGCGATCGTCACCAGGCACGTCTCGAGCGTGTCGAAGGCTGCGCTCTCGCCCTCCCAGAAGCGCCGGCGCGAGCGGCGCAGGTACCAGTTGGAGAGGTCGTCGACCAGCTCGCCGATGGCCCGTCCCGCGGTCGTGGCGTCGAAGGCGTCCATCCGCTCGGTGACGAGCTCGATGGTGCCCGCCAGCCGCGAGAGCACCCAGCGGTCGAGGTCGGTCGGCGCGGTCTCCTTCTCGCGCGCGTAGATCGTCGGGTAGCGGTAGGTGTTCCACAGCTGCTTGAGGAACAGCCGCACCTGATCGCCGACCGCGTCGGCGCTGAAGCGGTAGCCGTCCCACGGGTACTTCGAGGTGAAGAAGTACCAGCGCATCGCGTCGGCGCCGTAGGCGTCGATGACGTCCCAGGGCACCACGACGTTGCCCTTGGACTTCGACATCTTCTGGCCC
>JAWVFY010000181.1:0-4077 GCA_033855575.1 Solirubrobacteraceae bacterium | reverse complement strand
GCGCCTCGGCGTCGGCACCGGGCCGATCGTGGCGGGCATCGCGCATAAGCGGCCCTACAAGAACCTCGCCGTGCTCGTGCGCGCGCTGTCCGAGCTGGCGGACGAGGACGCGTGGCTCGTCCTGCCCGGCGAGCCCACGGCCTACGAGGACGAGCTGCGCGCGCTCGGCGCGCAGCTGGGGCTCGCCGGCGACGTCCGCCTCCCCGGCTGGCTCTCCGACGAGGACCTGGAGGGCCTGTATGCCCTGGCCCGCTGCTTCGTGTTGCCGTCCTTCCAGGAGGGGTTCGGCCTGCCGGTCCTCGAGGCGATGGCCCGGGGCGTCCCGGTCGCCTGCTCGGCGATCCCGGCGCTGACCGAGGTCGCCGGCCCGGCGGCGCTGGCCTTCGATCCCGCCGACGTGCGCTCGATCGCTGCCGCGGTGCAGCGGGTGTTGGTCGACGACCGCGAGGTGGCGCGCCTCGTGGCCGCCGGTCACGAGCGCTGCGCGCTGTTCACGTGGGAGCGCACCGCCGACCTCACCCTGCAGTCCTACCGCCGGGCCCTGGGCTAGTGCGCGTCTGCCTGATCTACGACTGTCTCTTCCCGCACACCGTCGGCGGGGCCGAGCGCTGGTACCGGCACCTGGCCGAGCGCCTGGTCGAGCACGGGCACGAGGTGACCTACCTGACCCGCTGCCAGTGGGACCCAGCCGACCCGCCGGACATCGCAGGCGTCGACGTCATCGCCGTGTCGCGTGCCGAGGACCTCTACGACGAGACCGGGCGGCGCAAGATCGGCCAGACGCTGCGCTTCGGGCGCGGCGTGCTGGCGCACCTCGCCCGCCACCGGAGCCGCTACGACGTCGTCCACGTCTCCTCTTTTCCCTACTTCAGCCTCCTCGCCGCCCGGCTGGCGCTCGCCGGCTCGCCCAGCCGCGTCTTCGTCGACTGGCACGAGGTGTGGACGGCCGAGTACTGGCACGAGTATCTCGGCGGCCTGCGGGGCGCGATCGGGCACGCCGTGCAGCGCGCCTGCGTGCGGGCCTCGCCCACGGCGTTCGTGTTCGCCGAGATGCAGGACCGGCGGCTGCGCCAGGAGGGCCTGCGGACCGCCCCGGTCAAGCTGCCGGGCCTCTACACCGGCGACACCGGCCCCCCGGCCGTTGACCCCCAGGCACCGCGCGAGCCCGAGGTCCTCTTCGCCGGCCGGCACATCCCCGAGAAGCGCGTGCCGTCGATCGTGCCGGCGATCGCCGCGGCGCGCAAGAGCGTGCCCACCCTCCGCGCCGTGATCATGGGCGACGGGCCCGAGCGCACCACGGTGCGCGAGGCGATCGACGCCGCCGGCCTCACCGACGTCATCACCACCCCGGGGTTCGTCAGCGCCGGCGAGGTTCGCGCGGCGATGGGCCGCGCCGAGGTCCTGCTGCTGCCGTCGCGCCGCGAGGGCTACGGGATGGTGGTCATCGAGGCGGCGAGCGCCGGGACGCCCGCGGTCGTCATCGCCGGCGCCGACAACGCCGCGGTCGAGCTGGTGCGCGACGGCGTCAACGGCTTCGTGGCGGCGTCCGACGATCCTGCGGTTGTCGCCGCCGCGCTGGTCGCCGTCCACGAGGCGGGCGGCGCGCTGCGCGCCTCCACCGCCGCCTGGTTCGCGGCCGAGGCGCCCCGGCGGTCCGCTGACGCCTCGGTCGACGTCGTCCTGGCGGCCTACGCGAGCGCGCGCTCGTAGCTCGCCAGCGTCTCGCGCGCGGCCCGCTCCCACGAGAACTGCTCGGCGCGCCGCCGGCCGGCCTCCCCCAGCCGCGCGGCCAGGGTGGTGTCCGACAGCAGCGTGCGCATGGCCTCGGCGATCGCCTCGGTGGACTCGGGATCGAAGAGCAGCGCCGCGTCGCCGGCGATCTCGGGCAGCGACGTCCGGTCCGCGCAGGCCACCGGCAGCCCGTGGCGCATCGCCTCGAGGACCGGCAGCCCGAAGCCCTCGGCCAGCGACGGGAAGACCAGCGCGGTCGCGGCCTCGTAGAGCCCCTCGAGGTCCTCGTCGGACAGCCAGCCGGTGAAGCGCACCCGGTCGCCCACGCCGAGCCGCTCCGCTCGGGCCACCAGCGCCGGCTCGGCGCCGGTGGCGTATCCCGGCGCGACCAGCACCGGGGCGCCCGGAACCCGCGCGAACGCGTCGAGGAGCCGTTCGAGGTTCTTGTGCGCGCGGCGCGCCGACGGGCTGAGCAGGATCGGCGCCGCGCCGAGCCCCAGCCGCGCGCGCAGCTCGGACTCCGGCGTCGGCGCGGCCGTCCCCGCGAGGCCGGGCCCGAGATGGACCACGTCGATCTTGCCCGGCGGCGTGCCCAGCGACCGCACGAGGTCGTCCTTGGTGGCCTGCGAGATGGCGATGATCCGATCGCTGCGCCGCACGGCGAGCGGCACCAGGACGGCCATGCCGCGCCGCCGCAGCCGCGAGTGCGTGTCGGGGTGATGGAGGTAGAGCAGGTCGAGCACCGTGGTCACGACGGCGCGCGCACCGGCGTAGACCGGCGCGGTCGACTGCAGGTTGTGCAGCACGTCGGCCCCCGAGCGCTGCACGGCGAGCGGCAGGAGCGTCTGCTCGGCCAGCGTCCGGCGGATCCGGCTGCGGCCGGGGACCGGCAGCGTCCGCACCCGCGCCCCCGGCGCCCAGGGCGCCACGCGCAGCTCGACCGCCAGCTCGGGCGCCACGAAGAGCGTCAGCGCCTCCGGCCCCGCCTCGCGCGCCAGCGCGGGCACCAGCCCACGGGCGAAGGTCTCGGCGCCGCCCGTCTCTCCCGGCACCAGCGACACGAGGTTCAGGGCGATCCGCACCGGCGGCGAGTCTAGGTGGGCCGGTATCGTCCACGGGCGGCCGGGCGCGACATCCGCGGCTGCCGGCCGTTCTCTCTTCCGTGCCGTCGAGCACCGACCATCGACATCCCACCGGCGGCCCAGCCGTCGTCGTCTCCGGCCTCGGGAAGACCTTCAAGGTCCCCCGGGAGCAGATGTCGACGCTCAAGGAGCGCGCCCTGCACCCGCTGCGCGGGCGCGGGACCAACGACTTCCGCGCCGTCGACGACGTCTCGTTCGAGGTCGCCCAGGGCGAGTTCTTCGGCATCGTCGGGCGCAACGGCTCGGGCAAGTCGACGCTGCTGAAGTGCCTGGCGGGGATCTACCGCGCCGACGACGGCGAGATCCGCATGCGCGGCCGGCTCTCCACGTTCATCGAGCTGGGCGTCGGGTTCAACATGGACCTCGCGGCCCGCGACAACGTCCGCATCAACGCGATCATGATGGGCCTGTCGCCCGCCGAGGCCAACCAGCGCTTCGACGAGATCATCGAGTTCGCCGAGCTGGAGGAGTTCACCAACCTCAAGCTCAAGAACTACTCCTCGGGCATGCTCGTGCGCCTCGCCTTCAGCACGGCCATCCAGGTCGACGCCGACGTGCTGCTGATCGACGAGGTCCTCGCGGTCGGCGACGCCGGCTTCCAGCAGAAGTGCTTCGAGGTCTTCCAGCAGATGAAGGACCAGGGCCAGACGATCCTCTTCGTCACCCACGACATGAGCGCCGTCCAGCGCTTCTGCGACCGCGCGCTGCTGCTCGAGCACGGCGAGATGAAGCTCATCGGCGAGCCCGAGCGCGTCGGCAACTACTACCTCGAGATGAACTTCGGGCGCGACTCGGTCAACCGGGCCCAGCCAGGGGAGCCCGAGCGCTTCGGCGATCAGGGCGCCACGATCGAAGAGGCGTGGTTCGAGGACGCCAACGGCCAGCGCACCGCCCACCTCCAGCAGGGTGAGCGCGCCGCGTTCGCGATGCGGGTGGCCTTCCACCAGGACTTCCCCGACCCGGTGCCGTCCGTCCTGCTCGAGAACGAGCAGCACCAGGTGCTGATGGCCGTCTCGACCTATGACGCGAAGGTCAGCACGGGCTGGAACCCGGGCGGCAGCCAGGCCATCATGCGGGTGCGCTTCGACTGCCTGTTCGCGCCGGGCCGGCTGTTCGCCAGCCCGTGGGTGCTCTATCCCGTCGGGGCCCGCCTGGCGGATCGCCGCCCGCGCATGACCTCGTGCGTGATCACCTCGCTGCACCA
>JAWVFY010000180.1:0-3164 GCA_033855575.1 Solirubrobacteraceae bacterium | reverse complement strand
ACCAGGCGCTGGGCGTTGCGTTCGGCCACCGCGGCGATGGTCAGCGACGGGTTGACGCCCAGCGACGTCGGGACGATCGACGAGCCGAAGCAGTACAGGCCCTCGTAGCCGAAGACGGCGCCGTCGGGGTCGACGACGCCGAGATCGGCCGACTCCGCCATCCGGCAGCCGCCGAGTGGGTGCGCCGAGTAGGCGCCCTGCGTCTCGGTGAGCTTGAGGAAGCGCCCGAGGCCGCGGCGTTGGACCACCTGCTTCATCGCGGCGTTGGCCGCCGCGCGCACGGCGATCGACTGCTCGGACATCTTGTAGGTGAACAGCCCGACGGCGACCGGGCCCGCGTTGGGGCGGATCGAGTCGCCCGACGGCGGCACCTCGTAGAAGGTCCCGTCGGAGGTGTCCTCGACCATCGCCAGCAGCTCGATCCGGTTGTTCCAGTGGGCGATCGCCTGCTTCTTCTGCAGACCCCACCACGACGGCTCGCCCTCCGGGGTGCGGCCGTCGTCGTAGAGGAAGTTGGTCAGCGACGACAGGAAGATCTCCTGAAGCGTGAAGCGTGTCCCGTCGTAGCGATGCTCGCGCCGGCCGACCCACCAGTCGTAGCTCATCGTGGTGATCGGCTTGCCTTTGTAGAACTGCCCGTAGCCGGGCAGGCCGAGGACCGAGCGCACCTTGCGCGGATCGAACTCGGCCGCAGCGACGTGGTCGCCGTTGGAGCTGAGGTGCTGGCCGAGCTGAGAGGACAGCGACGGCAGGGCGTTGCGCGAGCGCATGAGGATCGGCGCGTCGCCCATCGCGCCGGTGGCGAGGACCACCACCTTGGCGGCGATGTCGCCCGCGTTGGTCGACACCGTGTAGCGGTACGGCGCACTGCCCGGCGCCACCGACTGGACCTCGACGCCGGGCCGTACCTGCACCCCGAGCCGCTCGGCGGCCGCCAGGTAGTTGGTGATCAGCGAGTTCTTGGCGCCGAAGACGCACCCGGTGTGACACCACTTGGCCTCCACGCAGCGCTCCGGGGTGATGGCCAGCGGTACGCGGTCGCAGGTGTGACCGGCGGCGTTCAGCGCGGCGGCCCACAGCCCGCCCGACTTCGAGACCTGCTTCCAGGTCGGGCGGCGAACGCGCAGGCCACGCTCGACGCGCGCGTAGAACGGGTCGAGCGTGCGGCGGGCGATCGCCCTGGGCCAGATGCGCCGGGGCGGGCCGTCGCCGGGCCGGCGGGCGCGGCGTTCGAAGGTCTCGGTGGGCGCGCGCAGCGACGCCGCGAGGTAGAGGTTCGAGCCGCCGCCCACCGCGTTGGCGCTGACGACCTGCATCCCGTCGCCCTGCGTGAGGTTGTAGATGCGCGAGAGGTTCTCGATCGTCATCGACTGCTTGAAGTCGGTGTGCCCCAGCCGCTGCCCGCGCTCGAGCACCACGATCGACCGCGGATCGCTTCCTGCCGCGTGGTAGAGCTCGGCCAGCCGCCACGCGGCGATCGAGCCGCCGAAGCCGCTGCCCGCGATGAGGACGTCGACGCCCTCGGCCATCAGGAGAGCGAGCCGGTCTGGGTCCGCTCGCGCGCCAGCCGGCGGCCGTAGGAGAACCCGTGGGGATAGCCGCCGGGCGCCCGACCGGGGAGGCCCATGACGCGGTAGCCCGAGGCCTTGGCGGCCGTCTGGTCGTCGATCAGCGCAGCGGCGCAGAACGCCGTGAACGGCACCGCCGCCGCGGCCTCCCACAGCAGGCGCTCGGGGGCGCCGAAGTCCAGGCCCGCGATGCAGACCGCCACGCGCTTGGGGAACGCCAGCGAGAGGAAGTCGCCGCCCTGCGGCAGCGACCGGGCCTGCAGGTCGGCCAGGAAGGCGGGCTCGAGCGCGTCGAACCCGACGAGGGGGTGGTGGTAGAGCGCGAGCGCGTCGGCCTCGACGGCTCCGGGAAGGAGGTCGACGCCGGCGATCGCCCGCGGGTCGATGGCGTTGCCCAGGTCGGTCGCCGTTGCCCGGCGCCCGGGGATCATCGTGTCGGCGAAGGCCTGCAGCGTGGCGTCGGCGAGCGACGGGTCGGCGGCGCCGTGCGCCGTCGGCGGTGCGACCAGACGCGCCACCGGCAGGGCGCCGGCCACGGTGGCGGCCAGCCCCGTCTGCGCGGCCCGTGCGAGAAGGCTCCTCCTGGTCAGCACGCGGTCGCGACCATACACTTGCGCCCATGAAGCGGGTGGCAGTCGGGGCGCTGCTGGCCGGCGTCCTGCTCGGGGGGACCGCCACCGGGAGCTCGGCGCCGCCGTCGCCGTGGGACGGCGTCAACCCCTTCTCCTGCGAGCTGCAGCACGCGGGATTCGGCTCGACGGTGCCGCACCCCGAAGCCGACCCGCTGTGCGTCGACTTCGACAAGCGCCACCAGAGCGTCGCCGACCTCGGGGTGGTCGACTTCCTCTCCCACGAGCCGGCGCGCGTCGCGCTGGCCTCGGACAAGTGCTTCTACTTCCAGTCCGATCACTGGCGCGGCTCGGTGGTCCAGGACAACGCGGCGACCAGGACCTACGAGTGGGACGGCCACTACTTCTTCGACAAGGCCACCGGCAACGGCGGCGTGTGGGTCACGAACTTCAGCCTCAACGGCAGGACGTTCGACCCGAGCACGATCCCGGGCCTCCCGCCCCAGTACGCCCAGCACTTCGGCCCCGGCACCGGAGGCTTCATCACGCACGACGAGGTGCCGGCCGACCCGTCGTGCGTGGCGCAGGCCGCCAAGCACTCGCCCTACGCGCCGCCGCCCCCCGCCGGCCAGTCGCCCCGGTGCGCGGCGCCGACCGGCGGCATCGGCACGCGCCACCTCGGCCCGGTGACGCTCGGCATGCCCGAGACGAAGGTCTGGGCCGTGCTCGGCACGCCCGCCCGCGTGCAGCGGGGCTTCCTGCACTTCTGCCTGACCGGCGGCGGCAAGGCCCTCGTCGGCATCCCCGGCGATCGCAGTGGCACGAGCGGTGGACCCTCGAGCCGGCCGGCCGTGGTCCTGCTCACCACCAGCACACGGCTGGCGACGGCCAAGGGCATCGCGCCCGGTGCGTCGGTGCGCGCCCTGCAGCGCGCCTATCCCCGCTCCAGTCGCTGGTTCGCAGGGGGCGGGACCCGGGTCACCCGCCTGGCCCCGGGCCTCGCCGCCGGCGTCAGCGGCGGGCGGGT
>JAWVFY010000179.1:0-6906 GCA_033855575.1 Solirubrobacteraceae bacterium | reverse complement strand
ACGCGTCCTCGCTCAGCGGCCTGCCGCTCGTCGCCGTCGCCACGTCGCTGGCCCACGACGGGATCGCCTCGCCGGTGTCGTCGCTCTACGAGGACAACGGGCGCAAGACCTCGATCGGCGTGCAGATGCCCGTGGCGGTCGTCGTCGACGTCGACTACGTGCTGCGCAGCGCGCCGGAGATGCGCCGCTCGGGCGTCGGCGACACGGTCTCGAACCTGTCGGCCATCGCCGACTGGCGGCTGGCCGCCGCCGAGCGCGGCGAGGAGGTCGACGGCGTCGCGGTGACCTTCGCGCAGACCGCGGCGCTCGCCGTCCTGCACCGCCCGGACACGATCGACGACCAGGAGTTCCTGATGGCGCTGGCCGACGCGCTGATCCTCTCGGGGCTGGCGATGGCCACCGCCGGGTCGTCGCGCCCGTGCAGCGGCGCCGACCACGAGATCGTCCACGCGATCGACCACCTCTACCCCCAGCTCGGGCGCACCCACGGCGAGCTGGCCGGGGCCGGTGCGCTGTTCGCGATCTGGCTGCGCGGCGACGAACGGCTGGCCGCGGACGTCAACGCCTGCCTCGTGCGCCACGGGCTGCCGCGCACGCCGGCCGACCTCGGCCTCAGCGCCGCGCAGTTCGCGGCCGCCGTGCTGGAGGCGCCGAACACCCGCCCCGATCGGTTCACGATCCTCGAGCACCTCGACCTCGATGCGAAGGGGGTGCGTGACCGTGTCGGCGCCTTCCTCGAGGCCTTCGATAGCTGAGCTGCGGGCGGCCACCCAGCCGCCGCGCATCTTCGAACGCAACAGCGGCGAGCACTGGGCTGGGCGGCTCTACATCCGCCGGGTCTCGCCCTACCTGACCCGGGTGCTGCTGGCCACGCCGATCTCGCCCAACGGGGTCACCTGGCTGATGGTCCTCGACGGCGTGCTGGCCGCCGGAGCGCTCACGCTGCCCGGGATCGCGCCCGCGGTCCTCGCCTTCGCGCTGATCCAGCTGCAGATCCTGCTCGACTGCTGCGACGGCGAGGTCGCCCGCTGGAAGGGCATCTCCTCGCCGGTCGGGATCTACCTCGACCGGGTCGGCCACTACCTCACCGAGTCGGCGCTGCCGATCGCGCTGGGCATCCGCGCCGACGGTGGCTGGGAGCACATCGGCGGCTACACGACGCTCGGCCTGGTCGCCGCGCTGCTGCAGGTCCTCGTCAAGGCCGAGACCGCGCTGGTGCACGTGGCCCGCAACGAGGCCGGGCTGCCGCCGGTCGCCGATCGTCGCGAGGTCGTCGCGCCGCGGCCACCGGGGCTGGCCGCGCTGCGCCGGGCGGCGAGGCGGCTGCCGTTCTACCGCGTGTTCGTCGCGATGGAGCTCACCCTGATCGCGCTGGCCGCGGCGGTCGGCGACCGGATCGCCGGCAACCTCGACGTCACGCGCGGCGTGCTCTACGCGGTGATCGCCGCCGGCGCGATCACCGTCGTCGGCCATCTGTTCGCGATCCTGACCTCCGACCGCCTGCGGTGACCCCGCGCTTCGGCTGTGTCGTGCTCAGCACGGGCGCCCGGCCCGGCGAGCTGCGCCGCGCGCTCGCGTCGCTGCAGGACCAGGACGGCGTCGAGCTCGACGTCGTCGTCGTCGGCAACGGCTGGGAGCCCGAGGGCCTGCCCGCCGGGGTCCGCGGCGTGGGGCTGGCGGAGGATCGCGGCATCCCGGCCGGCCGCAATGCCGGCGTGCCGCACACCACTGGCGAGCTGCTGTTCTTCCTCGACGACGACGCTGCCCTGGCCGAGCCCGACGCGCTGGCCCACGTCGCCGGACTCCTCAACGCGGACGACGGCATCGGGCTCGTGCAGCTGCGCGTCGAGCCGCGCGACGGCGGGGCGCGGTCGCGCGACTGGGTGCCGCGCCTGCGGGTCGGCGACCCGGCGCGGCCCAGCGATGTCGCGGCGCTGTGGGAGGGCGCGGTCGGGATCCCGCGCGAGCTGTTTCAGCGGGTCGGCGGCTGGCCCGAGGACTTCCGCTTCGTTCACGAGGGCGTCGACCTGGCCTGGCGCGTGCTCGACGCCGGCCTGCGTGTTCGTTACGCGGCCGAGCGCTCGGTTCTCCACCCGTCGCCCGCCCGCACCGCGGGCCGCCATGGCTACTCCACCTACTACGGCGCGCGCAACCGCGTGCTGCTCGCCCGCCGCCATCTGCCGCTGCCGCTGGGGGCTCTGTTCGTGGCCTCGTTCGCGCTGCGCACGCTGCCGCACCTGCGCACGCGCGAACAGCGCCGCGCCGCGCTGCGCGGCTACCGCGACGGCCTGCGGGCGCCGCGCGGCCCCGGCCGCCGGCTGCGCGCCTCGACGCTGTGGCGGATGGCGCGGGCCGGGCGCCCGCCGGGCCTATAGGGCTCTGGTCGAGAGGGGTCAACCACTAGCCTCCCCGGCATCGCTGCCCCGACGTCGACATCTCCGCCGACCGGCCTTCGCCACCGGCTCGAAGACGAGTTCAACACCGAGCGCCACGTCTACGAGCCGCACCGCAGCGGGCTGCCGCCGATCCGGTCCTACATCCGCGAGGGCTGGCGGCGCCGCGAGTTCGCCTGGGAGCTCGCGCGCACCAACATGCGCGCCCAGCACCTCGATACGAACTTCGGCCGCGTCTGGCTCGTGCTCAACCCGCTGCTGCTCGCGGGCGTCTACTTCATCCTCGTCGACATCCTGCGCCACGGGCAGCGCAAGCCCCACTACCTGCCCCACCTGATCGCCGGCATCTTCGCCTACTACTTCGTGTCGGGCACGATCCGTCAGGGCGCCAAGGCCGTCACCAAGGGCGGGAACCTCGTGCTCAACACGGCGTTCCCGCGGATCCTGCTGCCCGCCTCGTCGGTCATCGACAACTTCATGCGCTTCCTGCCGACGCTGGGGATCTACGCGATCATCCACGTCATCTCCGGGCTGCCGATCGGCCCGAGCCTGCTGCTCGTCATCCCGATCGTGATCATGCTCACCGGCGTCGCCGCGGGCATCTCGATGTTCGTCTCGGCGCTGCAGGTCTACTTCCGCGATCTGGCGCAGTTCCTGCCCTACGTACTGCGCATGTGGCTGTATCTCTCGCCCGTGCTGTGGTTCGCCAACGAGGCGCCGCACGGCTTCAAGTGGCTGATCTGGATCAACCCGATTGGCCCGCTGCTGGCCGCGTGGAGCGACGTCCTGATCAAGGGTCAGGTGCCGAGCCTGGCCCTGTTCGCGTCGGGGCTGCTCTGGGCGGTCGTCTCGCTGGTCGTCGGCACCCTGTTCTTCATGTCGCGGGAGCGTGAGTTTGCCGTCCGCCTCTGAGACCGCGATGCCCGAGCAGGCCACGGCGGTCGTGCCCTACGCCGTCAAGGTGCAGGACGTCTCGGTGACCTACCGGATGTCGATGGAGCGCCGCCCGACGCTGAAGGGCCGGCTGACCCGCCGCGAGATGGGCATCCGCGAGATCGAGGCGGTCAAGGACGTCTCCTTCGAGGTCCCGCGCGGCACCGTCATGGGCGTCATGGGGGCCAACGGCGCCGGCAAGTCCACGCTGATGCGCTGCATCTCGGGCATCCTGCCGCCGACCGCCGGCCGCATCGAGGTCGTCGGCAAGGTCAGCACGCTGCTGGCGCTGGGCGTGGGCTTCAACCGCGACATCACCGGGCGCGAGAACGTGGTCCTGGGCGGCCTGGCCGCCGGCCTGACGCGCGAGCAGCTGCGCGAGAAGTACGACGAGATCGTCGCGTTCGCCGAGCTCGAGGAGTTCATGGACATGCCGATGCGCGCCTACTCGTCGGGCATGTACGGGCGGCTGGGCTTCAGCGTCGCTGTCAACCTCGACCCCGACGTGCTCGTCGTCGACGAGGCCCTGTCGGTGGGCGACGCGCGGTTCAAGCGCAAGTCCTTCGAGAAGATGCGCGAGCTGTGCAGCGAGGACCGGACGATCGTGCTCGTCAGCCACTCGCTCGGCGCGATCCTCGACCTCGCCGACGAGGCGGTGTGGATGCACAAGGGTCAGCTGCGCCGGCAGGGTGACCCCAAGGAGGTCGTCGACGAGTACGCCCGCTTCCTCGGCGTCAAGGAAGACGCCGTCACGATGGAGGACATCTAGCTTCAGCCGCTAGCAGCCTGGCGCCGCGAAGATGCGCCAGGAGCGGTTGCGATACACCAGCCGGTAGCCCGCCGGGCGCTTGGCGTGGGGGAAGGCAGGGCCGTAGAAGCGGCGCGGCACGTGCGTGAATCGCGGCGTGAGGAACAGCTTGGCCCGCGGGCCGGCGTGGCGCTCGGTGGTGCTCACCGAGCCGGGCGGCCCGTCGAGCCACCAGCGCAGGTAGGGGATCGGCCGGTGGTCGGCGGTCGAGAGGTGCGGGCAGGCCCTGAACGCGGCGACGACCGGCCGGGCCCGGGCCAGCGAGCGCAGGTCGGAGTAGAAGGCGGTCTCGCGGTCGCGGCGCGTACGCAGGCCGTCGAGCATCTGGGCCTGGCGCGGGAGGTAGACCACCGAGGCGGCGAGGCACAGCCAGCCGACGAGCGCCCAGCGGTAGCGCGCCTTCGACGGCGCCAGCGACACCCAGCCAAAGCAGGCCAGCCCGTAGAAGACGGCGAGCAGGGCCGACGGCGTGCGGATGTAGCGGCCGATGAGCGGCAGGCCGAACACCGGGCCGACGGCGAAGACGGCGACCAGCACGATCACCGCGACGATCGGGACGCTGGCAGCGCGCAGGCCGCGCCGCCACGCGAACCACAGCCCGACAACGGCGCCGGCGAGCACCGACACGCGCAGCGTGAAGCCGAAGTACTGCAGCGTCCAGTAGGGCACCTGGTCGACGCGCCGGCGCCGGTCGGCCTCGTCGGCAAGCGTCGCGGTCCCGTGCAGCGAGTGCAGCGCGTCGCCGGTGATGACCGCGTCGCTGATCACCCAGAGGATCGGCGCCGCCAGCGCGAGGATCCCGTAGCGGACGCGGTCGCGCGGCGAGAGCCAGCGCCACAGGTAGAGCACGTAGAGGACCGAGAGCACCCACGCCTCGGGGCGCAGCAGGCCGGCCACCAGCAGGACGACCAGCACGGCCAGGCCGCGGCGGCGCCGGCGCGTCTCGAGCAGCACGGCTCCCACGATCAGCGCCGCGAACGGCACGTCGAGGTAGGCGAGCACGACGTCGCGCAGCATCGCCGCCCGGGTCAGCAGGACCGCCGCGGCCACCAGCCCGACCCAGCGGTTGCCCAGCTGCGCGCCCAGCGCATAGGTCAGCCAGACCACGGCGCCGAAGGCCAGCAGCACGACCCAGACCATCACCGAGTCGGCGTGGTTGCCGAACAGCTGAGCGACCATCCCGACGCCCGTCCACAGCGGGTGGGGCGTGGGCGCGAAGGCTGCCCCGTAGTCGGGCGTGAAGCCGTGCCACAGATCGCGGCCCCAGTCCAGCGCGTAGCGCGTGTCGTAGTTCAGGTACCACGGCGCGTAGACGATCCGCAGGAGCACCGCGACCGCCACGGTCACGACGACGGGCGGCAGCGCCGAACGGAGCATCGGGCGCCACGTGGCCATCGCGCCGGGACACTAGCGTCCCAGCGCCTGGTCCCCGCGTCGTCCGTCCCGCTAGGTTCACCTCGTGTCAATGCGCAGCTCCGCGACTCGTTGTCGGTAGACGCCTTCGTCGAGGGCGCGGCGTCGGTCGGGGCCGCGGGCGCCGCCGGCACCGCGCTCGTGGCCGCCTCTCCGCGGGCCCGCGCAGGCGCGATGCTCGCCGCGCTCGTGCTTGCCGGGGTCGCCCTCGAGCCGCTGGTCTGGCCACGGCTGCACGAGCAGGTCTCGCGCCACCCGTCGGTCGTGGCCGGCGCCGCGGCCCTCGCGGTGCTCGTGCTCGCGGCGCTGGCGCTGGCGGTCCGCCGGCACCCGGCCTGGCTGGCGCTGCTGGTCTTCGCGGCGCTGCCGTTCCGCGTGCCGCTGACCATCGGCGGCGACACCGCGAACCTGCTGATCCCGCTCTACGTGGTGATCCTGGGCGGCGCGCTGGCCTGGGTCGCGGGCGCCGGGGGCGAGCGCGCGCCGCCGCCCGGCCCGATCCGGCGCCTGGATCGCGTGCTGGCCGTCGTGCTCGTCCTCTACGCCGTGCAGGCGGTCTACTCGGCCGACCTCGAGCAGGCCGTCAAGAACCTCGGCTTCTTCTACGTGCCCTTCGCCGTGCTCTACCGGCTGCTGCGCGAGGTCCCGTGGTCACGCGAGCTGCTCGTCCGCTGTCTGTACATCGTGGTCGCGCTGGCGCTGGTGTTCGCCGCGGTGGGCTTCGTGGAGTTCGGCACGCAGCGGCTGCTGATCCCCAACTCCAAGGTCCTGCACGCCAACGACATCAAGCCGTACTTCCGGGTCAACTCGCTGTTCTTCGACCCCAACATCTACGGCCGCTTCCTGGCCCTGACCATGATCGCGCTGGCCACGCGGCTGCTGTGGAGCGCGCGCGACCGGCAGATCTGGGCGATCGCCACGGTCCTGGCCGTGCTGTGGGTCGGCCTCGTCCTGTCGCTGTCGCAGTCGAGCTTCGCCGCGCTGCTGGTCGGCCTGGTCATCCTCGCGGCGCTGCGCTGGCGCGTGCTGCCCGTCGCGGTGGCGGCCATCGCGGTGATCGCCGCGGCCGGGGTCGTCGTGCTGGCCGCGCCGGGGACCGTCGGCCTCAGCAGCCACTCGACCGCTGCGCTGAACACCGCCACGAGCGGCCGCGCCGGGCTCATCAAGGGCGGGGTGCGGATGTTCGCCGACCGGCCGGTGTGGGGCTTCGGCTCAGGTTCCTTCCAGGTCAAGTACCGCGCTCGCGAGCACATCACCAGCAATCGGATCGCGGCGGTCTCGCACACGATCCCGGTCACCATCGCGGCCGAGCAGGGCGCGGTCGGCCTGCTCGCCTACCTGGCGCTGCTGGCCAGCGCC
>JAWVFY010000178.1:0-3426 GCA_033855575.1 Solirubrobacteraceae bacterium | reverse complement strand
CAGGTCGCGCCCGACGGGCCGTACCCGACGCTGATCGAGTACTCCGGCTACGGCTACGCGAACCCGGTGTTGAGGATCCCACCGGGGTAGAGCGTCGTCGCGGTGTTGTCGATCACCGACAGTGGCGTGATGGCCGCGAGGCTCGGCGGATCGGTCGCGGCGACGAACAGCTGGCTGATCCCGCCGTAGGAGATGCCCATCATCCCGACCTTGTGATGCAGGGCCCAGGGCTGGCGGGCGACCGTCTCGATGACGTCGTAGCCGTCGAGGGCCTGGTTGGGCTCGAAGTAGTCGAACGCGCCGCCCGAGCAGCCGGTGCCGCGCATGTTGACGTCGACGACGGCGAAGCCGAGCAGCTCGGCGATCTGCGCGATCGAGCTCTCGCCGCCCGCGGGGTTGGCGTATCCGTAGCCGGAGTACTCGACCAGGGTGGGGAAGGGGCCAGTGGTCTGGCCGGTCGGCAGGTGGACGTCGATGGCCAGCTTCGTCTGATCCCGGGTGGTCAGGTAGCCGTAGCCCGAGGTGGGGATCTTCTGGCCGTAGGTCTTGGTGCTCAGGGGCGCCGAGCGGTTCGAGTAGACGGTCACGGCGCGCGACCGGGTGTGTCCCTGCCGGACGCGGTAGCCCCGACCCGGCGTGACGGCGCGGAACACGACGCCGCCGAGCGTGTCGGCGCGCCGGGCCGCGACGACCCGACCGCGGCGCGAGAGCAGCTGCAGGCGCGCACCGGCGCGGGCGCCTGTGACCTGCACCTGCTCGGCGCTGCCGCGCGGCGCGAGCTTCGCGATCGCCGGTGAGGCGGAGACCGCCGTGAGCACGAGCACCGTCACCGGCAGAAGTCTCCTCATGGGCACACCCTGTCATGCGGGCTGTCCCGGCTTAGAGCGCCGCCGGCCGACTGTGGCATCGTCGGGCCCCGATGCGGACGCTCGTCATCTCCGACCTGCACCTCGGCTCGCGCCTCGGGCGCGACGTGCTGCGCCAGGGTGCGGCGCTCGAAGTGCTCCTCGGCACGCTCGACAGCGTCGATCGCCTGGTGCTGCTGGGCGACGTGCTCGAGCTCACGGAGGCCCGCCCCGAGGACGCGCTCGCGGCCGCCGATCCGGTGCTCCGGGCGCTCGGCGGGCGCGTCGGCGAAGTCGTCCTCGTGCCCGGCAACCACGACCGTGCCCTGGTGGCCCCCTGGCTGCGCGCGCACGGCGTGCCGCGCGCGGTCGACGCCGCGATCCCGCCGGACGCCACGCCGATGCTGGCCCGTGTCGTCGCCCTGCTGGGGCCTGCCGCGGTGCGCGTCCGGTACCCGGGCGTGTGGCTGTCGGACCGCGTGTGGGCCACGCACGGCCACTACCTCGACCGCCACCTCCTCCCGGAGTCCGCCTACGGGGTGGCCCGCGGCTTGCTGGGGCGCCTGCCGGCTGCGGGCGCGCTGCCAGCCGACTACGAGCAGCGCGGCCGGCCATCGGTGACCGGGCTCGAGGGGATGCTCAGCCGCTGGCTGACGCCACCGCTCGTAGCGGTCCTCGATGGGGTGGTCGAGCTGCTGCGCGCGGCGACCATGCCCGCCGACCCGCGCAGCGTCCGCCGGCGCATGGCGCCGCTCGCCGCGCTGCTGCTCGGCGTGCAGATGCGCCGAGCGAGCATTCCCGCCCTGGCCCACGTCGTGCGCCGCCTGGGCATCGACGCCGACTGGGTCGTCTTCGGCCACGTGCATCGCAGCGGCCCGCTTCCCGGCGACGACCTGCGCCAGTGGGCCGGGCCGCAGGGCCGTCCGCGGATCGCCAACACCGGGTCGTGGGTCTACGAGCCGCCGCTCCTGCACCGCGCCGCGCCGCCGCATCCGTACTGGCCGGGTGGCGCGATCCTGATCGAGGACGCCGGCGAGCCGCGGGCGATCGGCCTGCTCGACGACCTGCCGGCGCTGGTCTTGCACCCACGGGCCTGACCGTTCCCACGGCGCCGCGCCGCCACCGTAGGATGGCCCCCCTGCAACCTGACGGGATCGGCCGTGATCCTCAAGCAGTACTACCTGGGCTGTCTCGCCCACGCCAGCTACCTGATCGCCGATCAGGACAGCGGCGAGGCGGCCGTGGTCGATCCGCAGCGCGACATCGAGCAGTACGTCGCCGACGCGGCGGCGCTGGGTGTCCGCATCGGCCACGTGTTCCTGACCCACTTCCACGCGGACTTCATCGCCGGGCACCTCGAGCTGCGCGACCGGGTCGGCGCGGCGATCCACCTCGGCTCCCGCGCCGGCGCCGAGTTCGCGTTCGAGCCCATGGCCGACGGCGCGGCGCTACGGCTGGGGGCGATCCGTCTCGAGGTGCTCGAGACGCCGGGCCACTCACCCGAGTCGATCTCGATCCTCGTCCACGACCCTCAGCACAGCGACGACCTGCCGTACGCGGTGCTGACCGGCGACACCCTGTTCATCGGTGACGTCGGCCGGCCGGACCTGCGTGCGTCGCTGGGCTGGACCGCCGAGGAGCTCGGCGGCCTGCTCTACGAGTCGCTGCATCAGAAGCTCCTGCCGCTGCCCGACGCCACGCTCGTCTACCCCGCGCACGGCGCGGGCTCGCTGTGCGGCAAGAACCTGAGCACCGACACCGTGTCGACGATCGGCGTCCAGCGCCGCTACAACTACGCGCTGCAGCCGATGAGCCGCGAGCGGTTCGTCGAGATCGTCACGGCCGACCAGCCCGACACGCCTGCGTACTTCGGCTACGACGCGGTGCTCAACACGCAGGAGCACGCGACGCTCGGGGAGGCGCCCGAGCGCGAGCTGCGCCCGCTGGCGCTGGACGAGGCGCTCGAGCTGGCGGCCGGCGGCGCGCAGATCCTGGACACGCGCGACCCGGTCGACTTCGCCGCGGCGCACCTGCGGGGCAGCGTCAGCGTGGGGCTCGGCGGCTCGTTCGCCACCTGGTGCGGGACGGTCCTCGACGGCGCCCGGCCGATCGTGCTGATCGCGGAGCCCGGTCGTGAGCTCGAGGCAGCGACCCGCCTGGGCCGGATCGGCTTCGACACGGTCGCCGGCTACCTGGCGGGCGGCATGGCCCCGCTCGACGGCGCCCCGCAGCTCGTCGATCGGATCGAGCGCGTCACCGCCGGCTCGCTCGAGGAGCAGCTCGCGTCCCCCGACCCGCCGCTGGTGATCGATGTCCGCACCGCCCGAGAGTGGCGCGACGGGCACATCGAGCACGCGCTCAACGTCCCGCTCTCGCAACTCGGCGAGCGGCTGGGCACGCTGGCGCGCGACCGGTCGCTGGTCGTGCACTGCGCCAGCGACTACCGCGCGGCGATCGCCGCGAGCCTCATCCGCCGCGGGGAATCGCGGGACGCCGCCGTCCTGGTTGGCGGCATCGCGGCCTGGGAGTCGACCCCGCTGGCCCTCACGCAGCCTGGCGGAGGGTGACCCGGGCGCGGGCG
>JAWVFY010000177.1:0-4078 GCA_033855575.1 Solirubrobacteraceae bacterium | reverse complement strand
AGCAGATCCACCTCGGCCATCTGCTGTGCGCCGCGCACGAGGGCCCGCTCGAGGACGCCGACGCCGACTACCTCGGGCCGCGCTGGCGGGCCTACGCCGAGGGCCTCGAGGCGGCCGGGTCGCTGGTCCTGCGCCGCGGCAAGTTCGTCCTGCGCGAGCCCGAGGACTACCCGGCGGCGCGCTTCTCGCTGCGCAGCGCACAGCCCGACTCGTTCGCGATCATGGACATCGCCAACTGCGAGCTGCTGGGGACCGTCGAGGCGGCGCGCGCCCACTCGACGACCCACGAGGGCGCGATCTATCTGCACATGGGCCGCTCCTACGAGGTCGTCGAGCTCGATATCGACGCGCGACGCGCCGCGTACCGGCCGATCGACGGCGCCTGGTACACGCAGCCCAAGAAGGAGACCGACACCTGGATCGAGCGACTGCTCGACCAGCGCGAGACGCTCGGCGTGAAGCTGTCGTTCGGGAACGTGACCGTGACCGAGACGGTGATGGCCTACCAGCGCAAGCGCCTGCCCGACCACGAGGTGCTCGACCTCCAGGCGCTCGACCTGCCGACGACGTCGTTCACCACGCAGGCGCTGTGGTACGAGCTCGACGAGCTCGGCGACCTGCCCCTCGACCAGCTGCTGGGCGCGCTGCACGCCGCCGAGCACTCGCAGATCGCCGTGCTGCCGCTGCGGGCGATGTGCGACCGCTGGGACATCGGCGGGCTGTCGACCAACGCCCACCCGCAGACCGGCTGCCCGACGATCTTCATCTACGACGGCCACCCCGGCGGCGTGGGGATCACCCGCCAGGGCTACCGCGCGTTCGAGACGCTCGTCGCCGACGGGCACCGGCTGATCGCCGATTGCCCGTGCGAGAGCGGCTGCCCATCCTGCGTGCAGTCGCCCAAGTGCGGCAACCTCAACGAGCCGCTGTCGAAGGGCGGCGCGCTCGAGTTGATGGCCCACATGCTTCAGAGCTGACTGCAGGAAAAGTTGCATGGTGCGCCAACTCCGTAAAGACGGCCCGTCGGCCGACCGACTCCTCACTCATGCGCCTCCGCGCCCCGATCCTCACTGCGCTCGCCCTCGCCGTGGCCGCCCCGGCCGCCGAGGCCCAGTCGGGCGGCGCCGCTGCGCCGGCCACCGCGGTCCCGGCGGCCAAGGTCGGCGGGACGGCGTTCAGCGCTGCGCGTGTTCGCTCGGTGTCCGGGCTGTCGGTCGGCGGTGCGGTCACGCACCCGGCCATCCGCGTGCGCTTCGCGGCGTCCGGGCTGCCGTACGTCGACGGCCAGGTCGTCGTCTCGCGCTCGGGCGGGCCCGTGGCGGCCCGGATCCGGCTGCACCACGTCCGCGCCAACCGGACGATCGCGGTGCGCTGGCCGGCGCGCCTGACGCTCGGCCCCGGCCGCTACGTGATCCGCGCGACGGCGGGCGGCATGTCGCGCCGCACCACGCTCGTCGTGCCCGCGGCCCCGGCGCCGCGGCCGCCGGCAGTGCCACCGCATCCGGCGGCGGGCGGGGTCTTCCCCGTCGTCGGCCCGCACACCTACGGCGATCCGTTCGGCGCGCCGCGCAACGGCTACACCCACCAGGGCCAGGACGTGCTCGGCGCGGAGGGCCTGCCGATCGTCGCGCCGCTCGCGGGCACCGTCTTCGCCACCGGCAACCAGGCCGCGGCGGCCGGCTACTACGTCGTGCTCGACGCCGGCGACGGCCACGCCTACTTCTTCGCGCACTGCGAGAAGGCCTCGACCGCGGTGGCCACCGGCCAGGTGGTCAGCGCCGGGACGCAGCTTTGCCGGCTGGGCCAGACCGGCGACGCCACCGGGCCCCACCTGCACTTCGAGGAGTGGGTCGGAGGCTGGCGCGTGAGCTCGGCGAGCCACCCGATCGACCCGCTGCCCCAGCTGAAGGCCTGGGACCGCTAGCAGCGCTGCTTGCAGCCTGGCCGACGCCGGTCGCTACGTTGGCTGGCTGCCCGTGCCGCGCCGTGCGCTGATCCCGATGGTCGTCGTCGTCCTCACGCTCCCCGCGGCGTCGGCCGGCGGCCAGAGCGAGGGACAGCTGCGCAACAGCATCGGCGCGGGGAAGGCCCAGGAGCAGTCGCTGGCCGGCGCGGCCGCGCGGCTGGGCCGCCTGGAGGCGGCGTCGGCGCGCGAGGTGACGATCCTCGAGGGGCGCGTCGCGGCGGCGCAGTCCGATCTCAACACCGCGCAGGCCGCGCAGGCACGGACGGCCGCCCAGCTCGGGGCCGCGCGGGCCCGGGTGGCGCGGCTGCGGGCCCGGCTCGGCCAGGTGCGGGCGCGACTTGGCGCGGTGCTGCGCTCCAGATACATGGGCGGCCAGCCCGATCTGATCACCGTCGTCCTGGATGCGCATGGCTTCGATCAGCTGCTGGAGACCGTCTCCTTCCTGCAGACCGTCCAGCGCCGCGACACCGAGATCCTCGACCTCGTGCGCAGCGCCCGCGCGGACGCCGGGCGCGAGCAGCGTGCCCTGACCGCGCTGGAGGCCCGGCGCCGGGCCCAGGTGACGGTCGTGCTGGCGCGCCGCAACGCGCTCGCCTCGATCGCCGCCGGCCTGCGAGCCCGGCGTGACGCGCTCGCGGCGGCCCGGGGGGCGCGCCTGGCGGCGCTGAGCTCCGTCCGCGCCCGCCGCCAACACGCCGAGACCGTCCTGGCCCACCTGATCGCCGCCCGCGAGCGCGCCGCACTGATTCCCGGGCCCGGCGGTCCGTGGGCGATCCCGTGGCCGATCGTCCAATGCGAGTCGGGCGGCCAGAACCTCCCGCCGAACTCCGCGACGGCCTCCGGCTACTACCAGATGCTCGACTCGACCTGGGCCGGCCTCGGCGGCTCCACCCCCCACGCCTACCAGGCCTCCAAGGCCGAGCAGGATCGCCTGGCGGCCAGGCTGTGGGCCGGCGGCGCCGGCGCCCACAACTGGGTCTGTGCGGCACTCGTGGGCGCGATCTAGGGGGGCGAACCGCCGACCCGATCGGACTTTTGGTCGGTATGCGACCAAAACTCCGATCACCCTGGGATGAGGTGGTGCGAGTCGCCGGGCGCCAGCACGGGGTGGTCTCGGCGACGCGGCTGCTGGCCGCCGGCTTCACGCGCGAGTCGATCGCGCGGAGGGTCCGCAGTGGCCTGCTGCACCGCGAGTTCCGCGGCATCTACCGAGTCGGACACCGGGCGCCCAGCCTGGAGGCCCGATACCTCGCCGCCGTGCTGTCCTCCGGCGACGGCGCCGCGCTCAGCGGCCTCGCTGCCGCGTTCCTGCTCGGGCTCATCCGCGGCGCCGCCCCGATGCCCGAGGTCACGACCACTCGCGATCGCACCGTCCCAGGCGTAATCACACGGCAACGCGGCACCGCGCCGAGACATGGATCCACCGCGGCATCCGCACTACCACCGTCGCACGCACGGTCGTCGACCTCGCTCCGCGCCTCTCCCTCGATGCCCTCGCACGCGCCAGCCACGAGGCACAGGTCCGCTATCGCCTGAAGGCCACCGCCATCGACGCCACCATGCGCCCCGCCACACCCGGCGCGGCCAAGCTGCGCACGATCTTCCACGGCGAGGCGCCGATCACCCTCAGCCACCTCGAGCGGCTCTTCCTCGACGTCCTGCGCGCCGAGGGCCTCCCGCTCCCGCTGACCAACCGCCCGGCGGGCCAGCACTACGTCGACTGCCGCTGGCCGGACCGCCGCCTGACCGTAGAGCTCGACAGCTACCGCTACCACCACACCCGCCACGCCTGGGAGCAGGACTACCGGCGCGAGCGGGAGGGGCGCGCCCGCGGCGACGAGTTCCGCCGCTACACCTACGGCGATGTCGTCGAGGACCGGACCTTCATGCTCGCCGAGCTGCACGACCTCCTGGCCCAGCGGCGCCGCTACGCTGTCCCGCCACGGCGAGATAGCTCAGTTGGTAGAGCACACGACTGAAAATCGTGGTGTCCCCGGTTCGAGTCCGGGTCTCGCCATCGCCGGAAGCCCCCGCGGCGCGACCACCGTCAATCGGCGCGCTGAGCCGTGAACTCAGCTCCGAAGCGGGTTGCCGTGAGCAGGGCCTGGATCG
>JAWVFY010000176.1:0-3448 GCA_033855575.1 Solirubrobacteraceae bacterium | reverse complement strand
CGCATGCCGACGCCGCGGTTGACGATCAGCGCCAGCGCGTCGATCCCGGCGCGCAGCTCGAGCAGCTCCAGGCCGGCGTCGGCGAGCATCAGCGACAGGCCGTAGGGCGTGTAGTTCCAGGTCGAGTAGGAGTGAAACGGCTCGAGCTGCGAGGTCGAGCCGCCGAGCAGGCCGCCGGGCCGCAGCACGCGGCGGACGTCGGCCAGCAGCGGGGCGGGGTCGCGGACGTGCTCGAGCACCTGCTTGCAGTAGACGGCGTCGACCGAGCCGTCGGCGGCTGGGATGTCGACGCCGTCGAAGACGGCGAACTCGGCGTCGGTCCGCTGCCGCCGCGCGACCTCCGGGGACGCGGCTATGTCGACGCCGAGCCAGCGGACGCCGGGATCGAAGCCGCGGAAGTGGTCGACCGAGGCGCCCTCGCCGCAGCCGAGGTCGATCACGCGCGGGCCGGCAGCGGCCAGCGCGCCGATGAGCTGCTCGGCCTGCGCCTGCGGCACGCGCCCCGCCGGCAGCCGGTCGCCGAGCACGGCGACGACGTCGTCGCCGATCACGGAACGGCCCGGCGCAGCGCGGCGTAGGCGTCCTCGCCCGGCTGCGGCTCGACCACCCGTCGGCCCAGCCAGCCCGTCCACGCCTGCGCGGTGCCGTCGCCGCGCACGTCGATGCCGGCCCGCAGCCCGCGCGGCCCCTTGATCTCCGCCCGCGCGGCGACCTGCTGGGCGGGCTCGAACTCGCGGCCGATGAACGAGCGCGTCTCGCCGCGGACCTGGCCTCCCGACAACCGCATTCGCTCCTCGACCGCGGCCAGCGCCGTGTCGAGGTCCTCGACGCGCTCGTGCTCGACCTTGTGGCCGAGGCGGTAGGTGATGCGGTAGCCCGCGATGGGCCGAGAGCCTAAGGGGTGCCGGAGGCTGCCACATGGCAGCCGGAGGCGGGTCCCCCCGGCCGGAGGCCGGATCGGATAAGGGGTGCCGCCCGCTACGCGGCGAGGTCGGCGACGAGCTCCTCGACGCCGTCGTGGTGCTCGGAGCGCAGCCGCTGGGAGATGCGGCCGAAGAGGCGATGGGCCACGACGTTGTCGGAGAGGAGCGATGCGGTGAAGCGCTTGATGCCCTGCCGCCGCGCGACGTCGGCCAGCGCCAGGCCCATCTGCCGGCCCAGGCCCTGGTGCTGCCAGTGATCGCCGATGACGATCGCCACCTCGGCCGCCTCCGGATCGGAGGGCAGGCGCACCCAGCGGCCGACGCCGGCGATCGTGTCGGGCTGGTCGGCGAGCACGGCGACGATCGCCACGTGGTCGGCGCCGTCGATCTCGGTCAGGTAGCGCAATTCGGCCTCGCTCAGGCGGCTCTTGGGCCCGAGGAAGCGCAGCCGCACGGTCTCGGGTGACAGCCGGGCGAAGGCCGCGGCGAGGATGGCCTTGTCCTGCGCGCGGATCGGGCGGAACAGGACGAGCGTGCCGTCGGCGAGTCGGTGAGAACCCAGTTCCACACATCAATGATCCGCCCCATCGACTGACGCGTGCGTGACACGCGTCACGCAGCGCGATCGGGCGGTGGCCGGCTAGCCGCGCTGGCCGATCCCGACGTAGTCGCGGCCGCGCTCGCCCGTGTAGATCTGGCGCGGGCGGGCGATCTTCTGCTCCTTGTCGACGACCAGCTCGAGCCACTGGGCGATCCAGCCGCTGGTCCGCGGGATGGCGAACATGACCGGGAACATCGAGACCGGCAGCCCCAGCGCCTCGTAGATCAGGCCCGAGTAGAAGTCGACGTTGGGGTAGAGCTTGCGCTCGATGAAGTAGTCGTCCTCCAACGCGATCCGCTCGAGCTCGACGGCCAGCTCGAGCAGCGGGTTCACACCGGTGACCTCGAAGACGTCCTCGGCGGCCTTCTTGATGATCTTGGCGCGCGGGTCGTAGTTCTTGTAGACCCGGTGGCCGAAGCCCATCAGGCGCTCGTCGCCCGCCTTGACGCCCTTGACGAAGTCCGCCACCTTGTCCTTGCTGCCGATCCTGCGCAGCATCCGCAGGACGGCCTCGTTGGCGCCGCCGTGCAGCGGGCCGTAGAGCGCGGCGACACCGCCGGCGATCGCCGAGTACGGGTCGACCTGGGAGGAGCCGATCGAGCGGACGGCGTTCGTCGAGCAGTTCTGCTCGTGGTCGGCGTGCAGGATGAAGAGGATGTCGAGCGCCCGCTCGAGCCGCGGATCGGGCTCGTACTTCAGCTCGGTCATCTTGTACATCATCGAGAGGAAGTTGCCCGGGTACCTCAGGTCGTTGTCGGGATAGACGTAGGGCATGCCCTGCGAGTGCCGGTAGGCGAAGGCGGCCAGCGTCGGCATCTTGGCGATCAGCCGGATCGTCTGGATGTAGCGGTTCTCGGGGTCGAGGATCTCGTTGGCGTCGGGGTAGAAGGTCGACAGTGCGCCGACCGAGCCGCACAGCATCCCCATCGGGTGCGCGTCGTGGCGGAACCCCGCCATGAACTCCTTGACGTTCTCGTGGACGAAGGTGTGGATGGTGATCAGGTGCGTCCACTCGTCGAGCTGCTCCTGGGTCGGCAGCTCGCCGTGCACCAGCAGGTAGGCGACCTCGAGGTAGGTTGACTGCTCGGCGAGCTGCTCGATCGGATAGCCGCGGTACTCGAGGATCCCCTTGTCACCGTCGATGTAGGTGATCGCCGAGCGGGTCGACGCGGTGTTGGTGAACGCCGGGTCGTAGGTCATCAGGCCGAAGTCGTCGTCGTCGACCTTCATCTGCCGGAAGTCCATCGCGCGGACCGTGCCGTCGGTGATCTCGACCTCGTAGGTCTGGCCAGTGCGGTTGTCGGTGACGCTCAGCGTGTCGGGCATGCCTGGGTTCTTTCCTGGTTGGTCGTCACTCGAATCGTATTGAGCGACGCCCGCCGGCTATCGGCCGGGCGGCGCGGGTGCCGGCGTCCCGGCGACCAGCGGCGTACCGGTGGCGGTGGCCGAGCTCGCCGGCGACGCGATGAACAGCAGCGCCTGGCTGCTGCGCAGCGGAACCAGCGGGTTGTGCGGGTCCAACGTGAAGAGCCGCTCGGTCGCGCGCAGGTACCCCGCGCGGTCGGCGAGCCGCAGCGCGATCGACGCCAGCCGGTTCCAGACCTCCGGGTCGTCGGGCGCGCGGTCGGCCGCCTCGAGCAGGTCGGCCCGCGCGTCGAGCAGGCGGCCCCGGGCCTCGGCGACCGCGCTGGCCACGAACAGCGGCCGCGTGCCCAGCGGGTCCAGCCGCGCCGCCAGGTCGGCCTGGGCGGCGGCGTGCTCGAGCGCCGCCGGCGTGCCCGACGCCGCATCGGCCGCGGCGGCGTCGGACTTCGACGTGGCCAGCAGCGGGACAACGATCGATCCCAGCGCCGCCGCGGACTGCAGGGTGGCCACTGCCACCCGCGCGTAGCGCGCGGGGCCGCGACCACCGCCCGGGGCGGGC
>JAWVFY010000175.1:0-3343 GCA_033855575.1 Solirubrobacteraceae bacterium | reverse complement strand
GACTATCCGCAGCCCCAGCGCACGGTCGGCAAGCACCGCGTCTACGTCCACGGCGAGGTCGCGGCGCTGCGCGACGCGCTGCGCGACGGCCTGTCGATCTCCTCAGCCGTCTCCCGCGCGCGCGAGTCGCTGCGCAGCGACACGCACATCCTGGTCGGCGCCCTCGCGTCGTTCGAACTCGAACGCGCCGACGGGGCGATGGAGGCCGCGCTGGCCATGCGCTCGGTCGAGCGCACCGTCGAGGAGGTGCTGCTGCCCTCCGTTGCCGAGCTGGCTCGCCGCAGCGGCACGGACTCCGCCGCGTGGGCGCTCGGCGTCCGCTGGGCGATCGAGTGGCTGCGCCGCGCGCAGCGCATGACCCCGCCCCCGGCCCGGCCCGGCGCCGTGCTGATCGGTGACGCGACCGCGGACGACCTCGACCCCGACGCCCCGGCGGTCCGCGCGCTCGAGCTGTTCGTGGGCCGCACCGGCATCCGCGTGGCCTCGATCCCCATCGGGAGCCGCAGCGGCCTCTCCGACCTGCTCCGAGCGCTGGCGCCCACCGCGATCGTCATCGCCGGCCGCCACGCCGGCGACGAGGAGATCGCACGCTTCGCCTACGCGGTCCGCTCGGTCGTCGGCACGCTGCCCCTCGCCCTCTTCCAGCGCGGCGACGTCCAGGTCGCCCGCACGAGCTCGGTCCACGCGCTCGCCACGTCGCCCTCCGAGGCGACCGCCCAGGCGCTCGCCCTGCTCGACGGGCACGCCACCACCATCGGTCTGGCCGGGAGGTCACGCTCATGAGCACCAACGCCTCCCGCGGCCTGCGGATCATCGACACGGCGGCTCCCGCCGACACGACGCCCCGCGTCGTCTTCTGCAGCCACTGCGCCCGGACGCCCGAGGGCGGCCTCGCCCCCGAGGTCGGGTCGCGGGTCTGCACGCGCTGCAACCTCGGGCTGCTGCTCGAGGCCCCCGCCGAGCTGGCGCCCAAGACCACCGAGGCGTTCGTGGTGGTCGACCGCTCGCTGGCGGTCCACGCGCTGTCCAAGCGCGCCGAGAAGCTGCTCGGCCTGCGCGAGCTCGACGCGATCGACAGGCGGATCACCGACCTGCTCGTGCCCGCCGACGCCGAAGCCCAGGGGGCACACGTGCTCAGCGCGCTGCTCGTCGAGGCGGCCGCCGGCGTCGACGACGTGACGCACGCCGTGGTGCGCCCGGCCGACGAGTTCGGCGTGCGCTTCGCCGCGCGAGTCGGCCCCTGCGGCTGGGGCGGATCGGCCTCCGGCGCGCTGGTCGTCCTCGACCTCGGCTGAGCGCACCGTCGGCGCCCGCCGGCGAACTCCTTCCGCTACAGAAAAGCTGCCAATTTGCAGCCATTGCTGCACGTCTTGCGTTAAAGCGCTCAAAGCTCGACAACTCCGTCCATGAGCGCCGTCCGCACGAACGCCGCCGCCGCCATGATCGGCGTCAGCCCCTCCACGCTTCGGTCGTGGGAGCGCCGGTTCGGCTTCCCGCAGCCCCGCCGCAGCGAAGGCGGCCACCGCCAGTTCGATCTCGCCGAGATCGAGGCGCTGCGCACCGCCTTCGAGGAGACCCAGAACGTCTCCTCGGCGATCTCGATCGCCCGCGAGCGCGGGGCCGGCCCCGCCACTCCGAGCCGCCTGCGCTCCGCCCTGAACCGCTTCGACCAGGTCGAGGCCGACCGGATCATCGAGGAGAGCCTGGCCACCCGCTCCATCGAGCGGACCGTCGAGGAGGTCCTGCTGCCCGCCGTCGAGGCGCTCGACGACGGCACGCAGCCGCCGCCTCCCGAGTACAACATCGCCTGGCGCTGGGCCACGGGCTGGCTCGCCGCACAGCAGCGCGTCGCCCCCGCGGCCTACCGCTCGGAATCCGTGCTGGTCTTCGACGCCAGCCGCGCCCCCGACATGGACTCGCTCTACGCGCAGGCGCTGGAGCTGGGGCTGCGCCGCACCGGCCTGCGGACCCTGACCGTCACGCTCGACCTCGATCCCAACCGGATCACGCGGGCGATGCTCGCGGTCGAGCCCCGCGCAGTCGTGCTCACCGGCACCCGCGCCTCGCTCGACGCGCTCGGCCGCCTCGTCTACGCCGCGCGCCGCGCCGGCGGCGACGTCCGCGTCTACGACTTCCGCGGCGCGCTGCCCGAGACCGGGGCCAGCACGGTGCCCCGCCTGCCGGCCCAGCCGCTCGCCGCTCGGGACGAGCTCTCGGCCGACCTGCAGCGCCCGCAGGCGGTGCCCGAGATCCACCGCGCCGCCCAGGCCGTCTAGGGAGGGGTGGCGAAGGGCCCCACGTGGGGTCCTGAGCCGGGTCCCCCCGGCCGGAGGCCGGACCGGTTAGCGCCTTGGCGCGTAGCAAAGTCCCTGCGCAGGGGCGTCGATTCGGGGCCGACCCGTCCGACCCGGCGGCTACGTTGCCGCTCGCGATGACCCTCGTCCCCGGCGATCCCCTGGCCCACCGCGCGCTCGAGTCCCTCCTGCGCGCCGAGTCCTCCGTCAGGCGCCGCCTGTCGAGCGATCTGGAGCGCGAGGGCATCTCGGCGACAGGGTTCTCGGTCCTCGTCGTGCTGGCCACCGCCGGCGGCGAGCTCGAGCTGCGGACGCTGCGCAAGCGGCTGCGCACCTCCAAGGCCAACGCGACCGAGGTCGTCACCACGCTCGAGTCCCGCGGCTACGTCACCCGCGCGCGCCTGCCCACCGATCGCCGCGCCGCCAGCGTCACGCTGACGCTCCGCGGCCGCGAGGTGGTCGATCGCCTCTTCCCCGAGCACACCGAGCGCGTGCGGACCGCGTTCGCGGTGCTCGACGAGGACGAGAAGCGGCATCTCGCCGAGATCTGCCGCAAGCTCGCGGCCTGACGCGAGCCGAACGTCCATTTCTGTGCCCCATAGGGCTCAGTTCGGGACGTTCGGTCGGCCAGGACACCCGCCCATAGACTCGAACGCCCGTGCGTCCTGTCGATCCCGACCAGTCGTTTCCCGCTCTCGAGGAGCAGGTGCTGGCGCGCTGGCGCGAGCGCGACGTGTTCCGCGAGTCGGTGCGCCGGCGTCAGGGCGCGCCGCCGTGGGTGTTCTACGAGGGGCCGCCGACGGCCAACGGGCGGCCCGGATCCCATCACGTCCTGGCTCGCGTGTTCAAGGACATCTACCCGCGCTTCAAGACGATGCGCGGCCACCTCGTCGAGCGCAAGGGTGGCTGGGACACGCACGGCCTGCCGGTCGAGATCGCGGTCGAGCAGCAGCTGGGCATCACCAGCAAGGCCGAGATCGAGGCCTACGGGATCGCGGAGTTCAACAAGAAGTGCCGCGAGTCCGTGTTCGAGTACCTGGAGGACTGGA
>JAWVFY010000174.1:0-12396 GCA_033855575.1 Solirubrobacteraceae bacterium | reverse complement strand
TGTCGGTCAGCTTGACGTCCACCGCTTTGTCCTGACAGGGGTGACCCGTGTTCGGCTCGGCATTGGTGACGGAGGGACCGTCTCCGTTCGGGTAGGGATACGTCTTGGAGTTCAGGGCGCCGAGCACCGACTCGCCGGTCCCGACACCGATCTGCGAGTTGAACTGGGGACTCGCCGACAGCCCGTTCACGGGCGAGGTCGTGCCGGCGTAGCGCTGGACCGCTCGGCCGACGGCCGCCTCGACCGCCGCCTGGGTCGAGGTCGTGCAGCCGCGCAGCGCCTGTGCTCCCGCGAACGCGGCAGCGTCTGCTTGGCCCTGGAGATGTCGCTTGTGGACCCACCAGTTCGCCACGTCGATGACGATCATCCCCATGCCGAGCAGGGCCGTGAGCGTGAGGGCAACGGTCACGATCACCGAACCGCGCTCACCTCTGCACCGATGGGTCGTCGTGGTCAGCATGCCTGCGCGCCAAGGTTGGAAAGGCCAGGCTTGGTGGAATCGGAGCTGACCTGCTCGATGCGCATCGTGGCGTTGCCAGCCAGATGCGCGTCGGAAAGTCCCTTGAGCGGGCCGATCGGGATGAAGCTGTACGCCTTGGTCATCTTCGTGCTGACGCGCACCGCATCCCCGACTACGGCGTTGGCGAGCGACTTGGACACGCCGGTGACTTGATCAAGGATGGTCAGACACGCAGACGCGTTGCTCTTGAGCTCGCTCGCATCGGCCTGGCAGGCGATGTACGCCGACAGGCCAGTTGTCGGCCCGCTGCTCGGGCAGCCCACCACCGTGTTGGCCGGCGCCGAATCAACGGCCGCGAAGCGCGCCCCGTCGCCCGCCATCTGGTTGAGGTCGTTCCAGTAGTTGAAGGCCGACCCGAACTGGATGATGCCGATGACCAGGCCGAGGAGGACCGGGAGGATCAGGGCGAACTCGACCATCGCCTGACCGCTCTCGGAGCCGAGATGCACATTTCGGCGATGGCCGCGGGTCATGGATCTGGTGAGAAAGAAGGGGTCAGGACGTTAGAGGGTGCGCCACCCCGGTCCATCCGGGGTGGCGCACGGGTACGTCAGTCTGAGAATCAGGTCGTGACGCTGTTCAGCTTGCTGCCGGCACCGCTGAAAATGTGGCTGATGCCGCCGGTCAGGACGCCGATGACCGCGATCAGCACGATCGCGACGAGCGCGATGAGCAGCGCGTACTCCGTCATCGTCTGGCCGCGCTCCTCGCGGAGGTTCATGAACGTCAGCGTGGCCCGAGCGATGAACTTGTAATAGAGCTCCATGTGTTGTTTCACCTCCCCCTCGTTGACTCGATGAGACCCCCGCCGCCTGCACCCTGGTGCTGTCCGGCGGCCTGTCCGTTCCGTACGCAGCAATCATCGGAGGCACGACCGCCCAGAGATATGGGGCGGACAACCCATCTTCCGTTCAACTCACTGAACGGAAGGTCCCAGTGTTGGACCGTTGCTCGCATGCTGGGTGGACCGTAGATCGCACCCGGGCGCTCCACATCGGGCGTTGGTCGAGTGTTGTGCTCGACTTTGGACCGGATGTGACCGATCCACCAAAAAAACGCCACGTGGGCGGCTACCCCGGTAGGCTCGCGCCTGCGCAGGCTGAGGACGAAGGGACCGCCCCGGGCAACGTCGCACCACATTTCTGGGGTCCCCAGGTCTGGGCAGTCGCTGGACGATCGTCCGATGGTCTGCCTTCCTCGGCCCGCCGATGCTTGATTACCTCCATGCTTCTCGAACCGACCGGCTCCGCAGCACGCCGCGCCGCCCCTCGCCGTCGGCGGCGGGCGCCGCAAACCGCTGCGCAGGAGGCGGTCCTGATCGCCACGCGCGGCGCGATGCTCGAGACGATCGGCCGGATCCTCCGCTCGGCCACGACGGGGTCAGGCGACAGCGGCGCGTCCGCGCTGGCGGCTGCCGAGCAGGCGGCCACCCGGTTGCTGGGCAGCGCGCGCCCGGAGCTCTGCGCCGAGCACTTCGTCGCTTCGGCACTGGCCAGCCTGGCGACCGACACGAGCTTCGACGTGGCGGCACTCAAGCCGACCGTCAAACGCCTGGAGGCCGAGTTCGATCTCGACCCGCTGGAGATCGGGTTGCTCGCACTAGGCGACCCCGTCCTGCTCCGGCTCGCGTTGGAGCCGGCGATCACGGCAGTGATGGGCCTGCTGCGCGCGGTCGCACCGATGCAGAAGGTCTCGCTGCGGCTCTGCGAGCCCGAGCAGGAGCCGAGCTGCCAGCAGCCCGGCTGGCAGGCGACGGACGAGGAGCCCCAGACTCACGCCGGCGCGGCGGACCTCATCGGCATCGCGATGATCCAGTGCTGGCACCGCCCGTACGGCGCACTCGTCTTCCTGCCCGAGCCCGGGCGACAGGGCACCTGTGAAGCGCTCGCCGAGCGCAGCGCGGCACTGCTCGGCCCGGTCTTCGAGCGCGCATCGCTGATCGAGGGCCACATGGCCCGCTTCGATGCGCTGATCTCGACCACCGAGCGGCGGCTGACCCGCCTGGCCTTCGATCTGCACGACGGACCGCTGCAGGACGTGGCCGTGCTCGTCGGCGACCTCGAGGGCCTTCGACAGCGCCTCGACGAGACGATCGGCGCCAGCCCGCTGGGGCAGGAGCTCGTCGCTCAGGCCGAGGACGCCGCGGCGGTCGCGCAGTTCCTGATCGGCGACCTTCGCGACCTGGCCAGCTCGATCGACGGCAGCGGGCTCGGGCGCAAGCGCCTGCACGAGATCGTGGAAGGCCTGGTGCGCAAGTTCAGCGGCCGCGCCGAGTCCGAGGTGTCCCTGGAGATCCTGGGCGACACCGACAGCCTCACCGACTCGCAGAAGATCACGCTCATCCGGGTCATCCAGGAGGCTCTCTCGAACGTCCGCGAGCACAGCGCCGCGAGCAACGTCGAGCTGCGAATCGACGCCCGCGGCCCGCAGGTCCACGCGATCCTGCGCGACGACGGCTGCGGCTTCGACGTCGACGAGGCGTTGCGTCGCGCCGGCCGCGGAGGCCGCATGGGCCTGGCCGGGATGTTCGAGCGGGTCCGCCTGCTCGGCGGGGTCTGCGACATCACGAGCCGGCCCGGCGAGGGCACCGAGATCTCGCTGACGATCGCCCGCTCCGTGCCGAAGCCGGCGACGGTGGAGCCTCAGGCGCCGGCCGTCGCCAACGCCTCCTGACCAAATCCGATCAGGACCGGCCGAGCGCAGCCAGCACGAGCTCGTCGTGCTCGGCGGGCTTGACCTTGCGCAGGACCTCCTGAACGACGCCGTCGGGCCCGATGACGAACGTCGAGCGCTCGGCCCCCATGTACGTGCGCCCGTACATCGACTTCTCGACCCAGACGCCGTAGGCCTGTACGACCTCCTTGTCCTCGTCGGCCAGCAGGGTGAAGTTCAGACCCTGGCCGTCGTGGAACTTCTTGACCTTCTTGACCGGGTCCGGGGAGACGCCGAGGACACGCGCGCCCGCGGTCTCGTAGTCGGCGCGGTGGTCGCGCACGCCGCAGGCCTGGGTGGTGCAGCCAGGCGTGTCGGCCTTGGGATAGAAGTACAGGACGACGGGCTGTCCGCGTAGATCCGACAGTCGGACCAGGTTGCCGTCCTGGTCGGGCAGCTCGAAGTCGGGGGCCTGGTCGCCGGGTTCGATCATTGGCGCCGGAGGCTACTTCAGCAGACGCGACAGCCGGCGGTCCTTCAGGACGCGCCCGCCGGTCTGGTCGACCGGGCAGTAGCACATGACGTAGTCCTCGTAGTGAACCGCCTCGATGATCGCGCCGCAGCGCGGGCACGGCTGGCCCTGCTTGCGATGGACCTGCAGGGGGAGCGGCAGCTTGTCGGGGATCGGCAGGTGCACGACCTCCTCGTAGTGGCGCAGCGCACCGTCGAGGACCTCGAAGATCGCGGTGCGCAGCGCGGCCGCCTCGTCGGGCTGCAGGTCGTCGCCGCGCTTGAACGGCGACAGCCGCGCGGTCCAGAGGATCTCGTCGACCCACGAGCGGCCGATGCCGGCGATGACCCGCTGGTCGCGCAGCACACCGTGCAGCGGCCGGGCACCCGCCGGCGCGAGCAGCGCGGCGAGGTCCTCCGGCGGGTCGGGCCACGCCTCGGGCCCGAGCGACGCGACCGCCTCGTCGGCGGCCACGTCCTCGCGCCGCAGCAGCTTGACCCAGGCGCGCTGCTTGGTGCCGAACTCGCGCAACCGCAGTTCGCGACCGTCGGCGATCCGAACCAGCAACCGCGACGTGCGGTCCTTCAGCGACGCGCGCTTGTCGTAGAGCTGCAGACGCCCGGCGGACATCAGGTGGATCAGCAGCGAGAGCTCGTCGCCGACGTCGACCACCAGCTGCTTGCCGATCCGGCGCAGCCCGGCGATCGCCTGGCCGTCGATGGTCTGCAGCGGCGGGTCGAACGTCTTCAGCGCGTTGATGCCCGGGGCCAGCGAGGACTCGATCACCGCGCCGCGCAGCGCCTCGTCGAGGCGCCGCGCGGTGATCTCCACCTCGGGGAGCTCGGGCACGGCGCGATGCTACGTCTCGCGGGGCGCCACGCCCGCTCCGTGGGCCTCCTGAGACACTGAGTCCCAGGCTTCCCACGTCGCAATGCGGCGCGCGTACTCCGCGCGGGTCATCTCCAGCCCCGCCTTGCCGAAGAAGATCCGCAGCGGCGGCTCGTCGGCGTCGACGACCTTGAGGATCGCGGCGCCGGTCGCCTGCGGGTCGCCCGGTTCGAACGAGCTCCGCTGGCGCGCCCGCGCCTCGCGGATGTCGTCGTAGGCGGCCAGCGGCGCGGAGTGCACGGCCGACGGACCGGCCCAGTCGGTGGCGAAGCCGCCGGGCTCGACGATCGTGACGTGGATGCCGAACCCGGCCACCTCGGCGGCCAGCGACTGGCTGAAGCCCTCGAGCGCCCACTTCGAGGCGTGGTAGAGCCCGAGCGTCGGGAACGCGTTGACGCCGCCGATCGACGACACCTGGATGATGTGTCCCGAGCGCTGCTCGCGCATGATCGGCAGCGCGGCCTTGGTGACCCACAGCGCGCCGAAGACGTTCGTCTCGATCTGCGCGCGGGCCTCGTCCTCGGTGGCCTCCTCGATCATCCCGAAGTGGCCGTAGCCGGCGTTGTTGACGACCACGTCCAACGCGCCGAAGTGGTCGTGCGCCTGGGCGACCGCGGCGTCGACGGCCCCCTTGTCGGTGACGTCGAGGGCGAGCGGCAGCACGTTCTCGCCGTGGCGCTCGGCGAGCTCGGTCAGCGTGCCGGTGTCGCGGGCGGTGGCGGCAACCCGGTCGCCGCGCTCCAGCGCGGCCTCCGCCCAGACGCGGCCGAAGCCCTTCGACGTTCCCGTGATGAACCAGACCTTGGAAGCAGACATGCCTCGGACGTTAGGCACCGGCGATCGCGTCGAGCTCGCGCGGCCGCAGGAGCACCAGCAGCTCGTGGTCGCGCAGCCCGGCGACGCCGCCCTTCTTCAGCTCGACGCGGGCGCCCGTCAGGTCGTAGACGACCTGCGCGAGGTCGGGGTTGTGGCCGACGACGAGGATCCGCTGGTCGGCCACCATCAGCTCGTGCGCGTCGCGTGCGCCGAAGCCCTCGCGCAGCGGCTCGTGGACGATCGGTGCCACACCGAGGGCCGCGCAGGCCAGCTCGGCGGTGCGCAGTGCCCGGACCTTCGGGCTCGTGTAGACCGCGCCGAAGACCAGCTCCAGCGCGGCCAGCGCCCGCCCGGCGGTCCCGGCCTGGGCCTCGCCGCGCGGCGTCAGCACGCGCGAGGCGTCGTCGGCGGCGTGGGGTTCGGCTTCGCCGTGGCGCAGGAGCCAGAGCTGGGCGGCCATCGCCGCGACAGGTTACGGCCGCGTATAGACCCGCGTCGATGGCCCGGTGTGGCTCGTCCAGCGCAACTGGTAGGTCCGGCCCTTGACGTAGGGGACCTGCTTGGTGAAGTAGCCGCGCGTGTCCGTGGTCAGCGTCAGGTACTTCTTGCCGCGGACGAGGATCGTCACCTGGGTCCTGGCGTGCGCGGGCCGGGCCAGGCCCCACAGCGAGACGCGGCCGCCCGTGCGCAGGGCCGACAGCGGGACGGGGAAGGCGCGCAGCGAGAGCTTGGGCTTGCCGTTGGAGAAGCGCAGGCCCGACTCGAAGCCGGGGTAGCGGGAGAACACCGGGCCCTTGGTCTTGTGCGTGTCGTCGCGCAGCAGGTACTGCGAGAACCACCTGACCCGCGGGTTGTTGTAGGCGATCCGCTCGGATATCGCCTGGAACTCCGCCTGGCGCTGCTGGCTGACGCCGTAGATCGGGTCGGGCACCGACTGGATGCCGAACTCGGTCAGGTAGACCGGCAGGTTGCGCGGGATCGCGCCGGCGCGCCCGGCGCGGTCGAGCGCGGCGGTCAGGCGGCTGAGCACGCCGATCGTCACGTCGTTGCGCCCTGGGGGCACGTAGTAGGGCCCGGCGGCCTTGGTGTAGGCGTGGTGCGCGTAGCCGGCGACGGGCAGCTTCGCGCACTTGCTCGTGCGGTGGTAGCTGGCGTTGAGGCACAGCGCCTGGCGCATGAACGTCAACGGCGCGAGGTCGTGGCCGGTGCCCACGGGCGCCGTCTCGCCCATCAGCACCTGCGGGTGAGCGATGCCGCCCTTGACGAGCCCGCGGTAGCCCGCCAGGAAGAGCTTGCGATACCACTCGCCCGACGCCGGCTTCCCGCGGAAGTACTGCGGCTTGAGGAAGTCGGGGTGGTTGGGCTCGTTCCAGATCGAGAACATCGAGATCCGGCTGGCGTAGTGCTGGGCGACCGCCTGCATGAAGAGGCCGAAGCGGGCCGGGTCGGGATGGGTGACGCGGTCGCGCCGGGCCAGCGTCGCCCAGCGCGGGACCGGCCCGCTGACCGTCAGCAGGACCCTCAGGCCCTTGGCTCGGGCACCGTCGATGATCGAGTCATACGTGGCCCAGTTGTAGGCGTTGGGATCGGCCTGGTTGAACGACGGCGCGTGGGCGGCGGCCGGCTTGGGGGCGACGTCCTGCCAGTAGAGGATGACCCGCAGCGCACCGACGCCGAAGCCGCTGATCTGGTTCAGCGCGGACGCGCGGCTGCTGGGGCTGAGCAGGTCGCGGGGAGCCTCGAAGCTCGTGATCTGCGAATGGGAGGCCATCGCGGCCGCGGGCAGGGCCAGCGGGGCGAGGCAGCAGAGGATCAGAAGGCGGCGCATCGGACCCACAACGCGCCGGGCGCGCTCGGGTTTCGGTGGCCCTGAAATAGATTGCGGTTCATGAACGCTGCCATCCCCGGCACGGGGACCATCGATTTCACCGTGCCCCCCGACCTCGCCGACCTGCTCGAACGCATCCGCGCCTACATCGACGAGGACGTCTTCCCGGCCGAGCTGGAGATCGCCGATCGGGCCGACATCCTCGGCTCGTGGGATGTCATCGACCGCCTGCGCGAGAAGGCGCGCGAGCGCGGTATCTACACCCCGCACCTGCCCGAGGAGTACGGCGGGCTGGGGATCGGCGTGCTCGGCATGGCGCTGATCAGCCAGGAGTGCGGGGTCTCGGGGCTGGCGTCGCTCGGCCTCAACGCGATGGCGCCCGACGAGGGCAACATGCACACGCTGCTGATCGCCGGGACCGACGAGCAGAAGGAGCAGTTCCTGCGGCCGCTGGCCGAGGGGCGCACGCGGTCCTGCTTTGCCATGACCGAGCCGGACGTCGCCAGCTCGGACCCGACGAACCTCGAGACCACCGCGGTGCGTGACGGCGACGAGTGGGTGCTCAACGGGAAGAAGTGGTGCATCACCGGCGCCAACGGCGCGGCGTTGGCGATCGTGGTGGCCAAGACGGGTAACGACGAGGCGGCCGGACACCGCAACTACTCGCTGATCCTGGTGCCCACCGACACCCCGGGCTGGGAGGTCAGCCGCCAGGTGGAGTGGATGGGCTCGCACTCGCCCGGCGGCCACCCCGAGATCACGCTGACCGATGTCAGGGTGCCCGCCGAGAACCTCCTCGGCAGCGAGGGCGAGGGCTTCGTCATCGCCCAGAAGCGCCTCGCCGGCGGCCGGCTGGCCCACGCGATGCGCTGGATCGGCGTCTCGCAGCGCGCGCTGGACCTGACCTCCCAGCGCCTGCTCTCGCGCAAGGCGTTCGGCAAGGAGCTCGCCCGCCACCAGGCACTGCAGTTCATGATCGCCGACTGCGCGATCGACCTCTACGCGTCGCGGCTGATGGTGCTGCACACCGCCTGGAAGGTCGAGAACGGGCTGCCCCATCGCCAGGAGGTGGCGATGGTCAAGACGTTCGTCTCGGAGGCCTTCGGGCGGATCCTCGACCGCGCGGTGCAGATCCACGGCGCGGCCGGCATCGCCATGGACCTGCCGATCTCGACCATGTACCAGGACGCCCGCGCCGCCCGGATCTACGACGGCGCCAGCGAGGTCCACCGGATGACGATCGCCCGCGAGCTGCTCAAGCTGGCGATGGCCGGCGAGTCCACGCGACAGGCGACCGGGGACTTCCGGTGAGCCCCACGCCGATCGCCACCGACGACATCGTCGCCACCCGGGAGGAGGCGGCGAGCCACGAGCGCGAGCCGCTCGTCGTCGTCGAGCCGCTGCTGGCGTTCCTCGACGAGCACGGCATCGGGTCGGGCGACGCCGAGTTCGAGCCGATCGGCGATGGGCACTCCAACGTGACCTTCACGGTCCGCCGCGGCGACGCCGAGGTCGTCCTGCGCCGGCCGCCGCGGGGGCCGCTGCCGCCCAGCGCGCACGACGTGCTGCGCGAGGCGCGCGTCCTGCAGGCCGTCGAGGGCCATGCCCGCGTGCCGAAGGTGCTTGCCACCTGCGCCGACGAGGCGGTGATCGGCGCGCCGTTCTACGTCATGGACCGCGTCGCCGGCCACGTCGTCACCACGGCGGTCCCGCCGGAGCTCGACACCGTCGAGGACCGCCGGCGGATGGGCGAGTCCCTGATCGACGCGCTCGTCGAGGTCCACGCGGTGGACTGGCGGGCCTGCGGCCTCGAGGGCTACGGCAAGCCGACGGGCTACACCGAGCGCCAGGTCCGGCGCTTCACCGGCCTCTGGGAGCACAACCGGACGCGTGACATCCCGCAGGTCGAGAAGGTCGGGCGCTGGCTGGCCGAGCACCTGCCCGACTCGCCGCCCGCGACGGTCGTCCACGGCGACTTCCGCCTGGGCAACGTGATCCTGGGGCTGGAGGCCCCCGCCGAGGTGGTGGCGATCCTCGACTGGGAGATGTCCACGATCGGCGACCCGTTGGCCGACCTCGGCTACCTGTGCACGCTGTGGGTCTCGCGCGACGATCCCTCGCTCGGGATGTTCGAGCTCTCGGGTGTCACGCGCGAGGAGGGCTTCCCCACCCGCGAGGAGCTCGTGGCGCGCTACGAGGAGCGCTCGGGCCGCTCGATGACCGACATTCGCTGGTATCAGACGCTGGCGCTGTGGAAGTCGATCGTCTTCATGGAGGGCAACTACAAGCGGGCGATGTCCGGCGCGACCGACGACCCCTACCTCAAGAGCTTCGGCGACGGCGTGATCCTGCTCGCCGAGCGCGCCGAGGAGGCGGCCTTCGGTGGCTGACGCGCTGCCGGGCCTGCTGGTCGACTTCGGCGGCGTGCTGACGACCAACGTCTTCGCGGCGTTCGCCGGCTTCTGCGCGCGCGAGGGCCTCGACACCGACGTCGTGCGGCGCGCGTTCCGGGAGGACGAGGTCGCGCGCGAGCTGCTGTTCGAGCTCGAGCTCGGGCGGCTCGACGAGGACGAGTTCTCGCGGCGCTTCGCCGTCGCGCTCGGCATGGACGAGGAGCGCGGCGAGGGGCTCATCGAGCGGCTGTGGGCCGACATGGAGCCCGATGACGAGATGACCGAGGCGGTGGCCGCCGCCCATGCGGCCGGCGTGCGCACCGGCCTGATCTCGAACTCGTGGGGCACCGCGCTGAAGTACGAGGAGGAGCTGATGGCCCGCCTGTTCGACGGGTTGGTGATCTCGCACCTCGAGGGCCTGCGCAAGCCCGATCCGGCGATCTACGCCCTCGGCGCCGAGAGGATCGGCCTGACGCCGGAGCAGTGCGTGTTCGTCGACGACCTGGCCGGCAACCTCAAGCCGGCGCGGGCGATGGGGATGACGACGGTGCTCCACACGACGGCGGCCGAGACGATCCCGCAGCTCGAGGAGCTCCTGGGCGTGACGCTGCGCGGCTGAGCGCGTACTGTGGCGCCATGGGAGTCCGCGCGCTGACGATCGCGGCGCTGGCCTGTGCGGCGGCGGTCCCGGTCACGCCCGCGATCGCCGCGCGAAGGTCACCGGCGCTGCACGCGTTCAACTCGTGCGGCGCGCTGCTGGGCTACGCGCGGACCCACGGCCAGCGGGCGGTGCGCACGGGCTGGCTGCCTGTCCCGATGACCCCCGCCGCCCAGCCGCCGACGCGCGTGCCCGCCGGCGCCGGGCCCACGGCCCCGCAGGCCGCCGCAGACCAGACCGGTGCGGGCGGGCCGGGCACCAGCTTCTCGACGACCAACAACCAGGAGCCGGGCGTCGACGAGCCCGACGTGGTCAAGACCGACGGCAGGTTCATCTACGCCGTGGCCAACGGCTGGCTGCACGCGATCGACACGACCGGCGACGCACCGAAGGTGCTGGACGCGCTGAAGCTCGACGACGGCTACGGCCAGCAGCTGTTGCTGCACGGCGACCGGTTGCTCGTGCTCCAGACCGCCTGGCTGGACGCGCCCGCGGCGACAGGCCGCCAGGCACCCGGGGCGGGGGTGATCAGCGGTCCGATCGCGTTCGGGCGCCCCGTGACCCGGCTGACCGAGATCGACGTGAGCGATCCGGCGCACCTGCGCGTCGTGGCCACCGAGCGTGACGACGGCGAGTACGTGACCGCGCGGCTGGCCGGTGACACCGCGCGCGTGGTGCTGGCCTCGCGCGCGCAGGCCATGTACGCGGTCGCCCAGGCCTCGGCGCCCAGCCACACCCGCCTGCTGGCCCGGCGCGTCCGCGCCGTGCGCCGCGCCACGCTCGCCGCCTGGCGCCCGCACACGTACTTCCACAAGGGCCGCCGCGCCCGCTTCGGTCCGCTGGTCCGCTGCGGCGCCGTGCGGCGCCCCGTGCGGTTCTCGGGCCTCGACACCGTCACGATCCTCACCGTCGACATGGCCCACGGCCTGCCGTCGGTCGACGCCTCGGCGATCATGAGCGACGCCGACGTCGTCTACGGCTCGCCGACCCGGCTCTATGTCGCCACGCACCGCTGGCTCGCGCCGGCCGTGACCGAGCGCGCTGACGCCCCGCCGGTGACGACGCAGATCGACGAGTTCGACACCTCGCCGCCCGACCGCACCCCGTATGTCGCCAGCGGCACCGTGACGGGCTTCCTCCTCAACCAGTACGCCATGTCCGAGCGCAACGGCGTGCTGCGGGTGGCGAGCACCGAGCAACCGGACTGGTGGCCCGGCGGCACCCAGCAGGCCGGCGCCGGGAGCGCGGTGACAACGCTCGACGAGCGCACGCTGGCGCCGCTGGGCCGCGTCGGCGGCCTCGGTCGCGGGCAGCGCATCTACGCCGTGCGCTTCATCGCCGACACCGCGTACGTGGTCACCTTCCGCCAGGTCGACCCGCTCTACACCGTCGACCTCTCGGACCCCGCGGCGCCCGCCGTCCGCGGGCAGCTCGAGCTGGAGGGCTACTCGGCCTACCTGCACCCCGCCGGCGACGGCCTGCTGCTCGGCGTGGGCCAGTCCGTCGGCGGCGGCAACGAGCCGTCCGGCACCCAGCTGTCGCTGTTCGACGTCTCGGACCCCGCGCATCCCGCGCTGCTGGCCAGCCATGCGGTGGGCGACCAGTCGACCTCCGCCGCCGAGTACGACCCGCACGCCTTCCTCTACTGGCCGCAGACCGGCCTGGCGGTGCTGCCCGTCGAGCTCTACGGCGCCGACCAGCCGTTCGTCGGCGCCATCGGCTTCCGCATCGGCCGGGCGGGCATCTCGGAAGTCGGTCGCATCGCCCACCCCCACGACAGCCAGTCCCTGTGGCCCGTGCAGCGGGCCACGGTGATCGGCGACCGGGTCTTCACCCTGTCGGACGCCGGCATGCTCTCCAGCGCACTGAGCGACCTGGCGGCCGGGCCGTTCGCGGCCTTTGCGGACGTCCCGAACGACGCTGGGTACGGCTGCGGCGGCGTGCAGCCCGCGCAGGCCTGCCCGCAGCCGCTGCGCTGACCGTGCTGATTCGTCAGCGCGGGCTGAGGATCCGCTCGCGCAGCTCCGCGCCGCGACCGGCCGCCACGGCCCGCGCGGCGCGGCGCTCGTCGAGCGCGAAGCCGTGGGTCCCCGCGAGGTCGAGGAGCTCCTGGCGCTCCTCGCCCTCGCG
>JAWVFY010000173.1:0-2831 GCA_033855575.1 Solirubrobacteraceae bacterium | reverse complement strand
TGCGAATCGTCGCCGCGGGCTCCACCCTCGGCTTCCCCGAACGCCGCTGGGGCGTGCCGCTGATCGACGGCGGGACCCAGCGGCTGCCGCGGATCGTCGGCATGGGCCGCGCGCTGGACCTGATCCTCACCGGCCGGATGATCGAGGCCGAGGAGGCGCTGAGCTGGGGCATGATCACCGAGATCGTCGCACCGGGCCAGCATCTTCCCCGTGCGCTGGAGATCGCCGAGGGCCTGGCCGGCTTCCCCCAGTCGACGATGCTGGCCGACCGGCAGGCGGCGCTCGAGGGCTTCGGCCTGCCGCTGGAGGCCGCGCTGGCGCTCGAGGCGCAGGCCGGCCCTGCCGTCTTCGCCGACGCCGTCGCCGGCGCGGCGCGCTTCGCCGGCGGCGAGGGCCGCGGCGGAGCGGGCGCGGGCGTCTGACGCCAACCCGCGACCGGGCCGCGCAGGCGGTATAGCATCGCCCCGATGAGCTACTTCGTGACGGGGGCAACGGGGTTCATCGGCCGCCACCTGGTCGGTGAGCTGCTCGCCAAGCGCGAGGGCGACGTCTTCGTGCTCGTCCGCGAGGAGTCCCAGGACAGGCTCGACGAGCTGATCATCGGGCGCTGGGGCCGCTCGGAGCGGATCAAGCCCGTCGTCGGCGATCTTACGAAGGACCGCCTCGGCGTCGACGACGCCTGGATCGCCGAGCACGAGGGCGCGATCGACCACTTCTTCCACCTCGCCGCCACCTACGACATGACCGCGGCCGACGACGTCAACGAGCGGCACAACGTCGCCGGCACGCGCAACGCTGTCGCGCTCGCCAACGCCCTGAAGGCCGGCATCCTGCACCACACGTCGTCGGTCGCCGCCGCGGGCCTCTACAAGGGCCACTTCCGCGAGGACATGTTCGACGAGGGCCAGAAGCTCCCGTCGGCCTACCACCGGACGAAGTTCGAGTCCGAGAAAATCGCCCGCGAGGAGTCGACGGTCCCGTGGCGCGTCTACCGGCCGGCCGTCGTCGTCGGGCACTCCCAGACGGGCGAGATGGACAAGATCGACGGCCCGTACTACTTCTTCAAGGCGATCCAGATGCTGCGCCATTGGCTGCCCGAGTGGTTCCCGCTCGCGGGGCCGGAGCTCGGCTGGCAGAACATCGTGCCTGTCGACTATGTGGCCAAGGCGATGGACCACATCGCCCACCTGCCCGATCTCGACGGCCAGGCCTTCCACCTGACGCATCCCAAGGGCCAGCGCTCCGGCGAGGTGCTCAACGCATTCGCCCGCGCGGCCCACGCGCCCCAGCTGCACGTGCGGGTCGACAAGAAGCTGCTGGCCATGCTGCCCAAGGGCACGCTCTCGATGCTCATGAAGCTGCCGCCGGCCAAGGACGTGCGCCGCACGCTGCTCGCCGACTTCGGGATCCCCGAGGAGGTCATCGAGCACATCGGCTTCACCGCCCAGTTCGACACCCGCGACACCGAGCGCGCGCTGGCCGGCAGCGGGATCGCCGTGCCCGAGCTCGACACCTACGCGGCCAGGCTCTGGGACTACTGGGAGCGCAACCTCGATCCCGATCTGTTCAAGGACCGCTCGTTCGAGCACGCGATCAACGGCCGGACCGTGCTGATCACCGGCGCGTCGTCGGGCATCGGCCGCGCGACGGCGATCAAGGTCGCCGCCGCGGGCGGCATCCCCCTGCTCGTCGCCCGCGGCGTCGAAAAGCTCGAGGAGGCCAAGGCCGAGATCGAGGCCGCCGGCGGGACCGCCCACGTCTACCCCACCGACCTCACCGACATGGAGGCGCTGGAGGAGCTGCGCGACCGCGTCCTGGCCGACCACCCGACGGTCGACATGATCGTCAACAACGCAGGGCGCTCGATCCGCCGCGGGGTGGCGCTGAGCATCGACCGCTTCCACGACTACGAGCGCACGATGCAGCTGAACTACTTCTCGGCGATCAAGCTCGTCATGAGCTTCCTGCCGCACATGAAGGAGCAGCGCTTCGGCCACATCGTCAACGTCAGCTCGATCGGCGTCCAGACCAACCCGCCGCGCTTCAGCGCCTATGTCGCCTCCAAGGCGGCGCTCGACGCGTGGACGCGGATCGTCGCCACCGAGACCGTCGGCGACAACATCACCTTCACGACGATCCACATGCCGCTGGTCCGCACGCCGATGATCGCCCCGACCAAGATGTACGACCAGTTCCCGACGATCACGCCCGACGAGGCGGCCGACATGGTCTGCGAGGCGATGCGCTCCAAGCCCAAGCAGATCAACACCAAGCTCGGCACCTTCGGCGAGGTCTCTTACGCCCTAGCCCCCAAGGCGGTCGACCAGATCCTCCACACCGCCTACAAGGTCTTCCCCGACTCAGCCGCGGCCAAGGGCAAGCAGGACGAGTCCGAGAAGGCCTCCGTTGAGCAGGTGGCGATGGCCAACCTTCTCAAGGGCGTGCACTGGTAGCAGCGGGCTCCGGGGCAGAACGACGGAGGGCGGCCCGTGGGCCGCCCTCGATCGTTGCTTGGTGAGCGGTGCTGCTAACCGTGGATCGCCACGACGGAGAACGGCTGGTTGGCCGCCTGGATGGTTCCGCCGACGAAGTCGCCACTGGCGTTGCAGGAGCCCGGGATGGTGTTGGTCAGGTTGCGCACGCACTGCGTCCCGCTGTGGTCCTCGATGGTGACCAGGACGTTGTTCTGCGGGCTGGCCAACGTGGAGCCGTTGAGGGCGTTGCACGTCGCCGTCGCGGTGGCGTTCGAGGCGCAGTCGACCGCTTCCCCGATCGGCGCGGTGGAGGCCGGGAACGGATTGACCGAGAACACGCGGCTCGAGACGTCGTTG
>JAWVFY010000172.1:0-3093 GCA_033855575.1 Solirubrobacteraceae bacterium | reverse complement strand
CCGCGACCGGATCGCCCTGCTCGTCGACGAGGGCTCCTGGCGCGAGACGGGCACGATCGCCGGCCGCGGGACCTACGGCGACGACGGCACGCTGACGGACTTCACGCCGACGAACTTCGTCGTCGGCCAGGGCCGGGTGAACGGCCGCCGCGTGATCGTCCAGGGCGACGACTTCACCGTCCGCGGCGGCGCCGCGGACGCCTCGATCTGGGAGAAGTACGTGTGGCCCGAGAAGGCGGCCAACGAGCTGCGGCTGCCGCTGGTCCGGCTGGTCGACGGCACGGGTGGCGGAGGCAGCGTCAAGAGCCTGACCGACATGGGCTTCTCCTACGTCCCGCCGCTGCCCGGCGGCGAGCTGTGGGTCGACAACTACGCCAAGGTCCCCGTCGTCGCGGCCGCGCTCGGGCCGTGCGCGGGCCTGGGCGCCGCGCGCGTGGTCATGGCGCACTTCAGCGTGATCGTGCGGGAGGTCGGCCAGCTGTTCGTCGCCGGCCCGCCGGTCGTCGCGTGGGCGATGAACGAGCAGCTCGACAAGGAGGAGCTCGGGGGCTCCCGCGCGCAGACGCGTGCCGGCGCGGTCGACAACGAGGCGGCCGACGAGGAGGACGCGATCGCCCAGCTCAAGCGCTTTCTCTCCTACCTGCCCGACAACGTCTGGGACGCGCCGCCGATTGCCGCGTCGGCCGACCCGGCCGAGCGCCGCGAGGAGGAGCTCCTGGGGATCGTCCCGCGCGACCCGCGCAAGACGTTCAAGGTCCGCCGGGTCGTCGAGCTCGTCTTCGACCGCGGCTCGTTCTTCGAGCTCGGCGCGCGCTTCGGCCGCTCGCTCGTCACCGGCCTGGCGCGGCTGGAGGGCCGTCCGGTCGGCGTCCTGGCCAGCGACTCGACGCACTACGGCGGCAGCCTGACCGCCGACGCTTCGGACAAGCTCGCCCGGTTCGTCGACCTCTGCGACCAGTTCCACCTGCCGGTGGTCAACCTCGTCGACCAGCCCGGTTTCCTCGTCGGGCGCGAGGCCGAGCAGGCGGGCACGATCCGCCGCGGCGCCCGCGGGCTCTTCGCCGTCAACCAGGCGACGGTCCCGTGGTGCTCGATCCTCCTGCGCAAGGTCTACGGCATCGCCGGCGCCGCCCACGGCAACGGCGCCCGCCTGAACCTGCGCTACGCCTGGCCCTCGGGCAACTGGGGCTCGCTGCCCATCGCCGGCGGCCTCGAGGCGGCGTTCCGGCGCCAGCTCGATGAGGCCGCCGACCCCGAGAAGCTGCGCGCCGAGATCGAAGCCCGGCTGACCGCTGTCCTCTCCCCCTTTCGCACCGCCGAGCACTTCTCGATCGAGCACATCATCGATCCCCGCGACACCCGGATGGTGCTCTGCGAGTGGGCCCGGCGGGCCCACGAGCTCGTCCGCTACGAGCTGGCCGCCGGCCCGAAGGCGCGCGGCCCGCGGCCGTGAGAGCTCAGACGAGGCTCAGGCGCTTGGTCGTGCAGGTGACGATCCCGTCAAAGCGCTTGCACCGGCCCGCCACGCGCAGCCGGGTGACCGTCTGGCCGGCCTGCCGGATGTCGAGGTCATAGCCGAACGGTGCGGAGACGATGCGCCCGGTGATGCGCGCGTGGAACACGAAGCTGAGGCTGTCCAGCAGGGTGCCCACGACGGGCTTGACGACGATGGCGAGCGTGCCCGCTCGGATCTGCGCGCCAGGGGCCTTGAGGGAGCCCGCGCCGGAGGGGAACTGGGGCACGGTCAGCACGCGCTCCTTCGCGCCGGTGCCCGGGAAGCGCTGCGCACCGACCCAGCGCAGGTGCACCTCGAGCGGGCGCAGATCGCGGCCGTGCTTGGCCAGGGCGAGCACGACGGTGCTCTCGTCGGGCAGCCCGCGCGTCACCCGCGGGCGCCTGAGCTTCGGCGGTGCCGCGGCCGCCGCCTGGATCGTCGTCGACGCCGTGCCCGTGCAGCGGCCGTCGCGGGTCCCGTCGGTCTGGGTCCACGTCAGGGTCACGGGGTAGGCGCCGGCGGTGGCCGCGGTGGCGACCATGCTGGCCTGGTCGGGCGTCGATGAGGGCAGCGCCTGGACGGCGAGGTCGTCGGACACGCGTGTCAGGCCGGCGGGAAGCGTCCAGGTCGCCTCCGACGTGTAGGCCTGCGCCTCCAGCTGGAAGCCGGCGGCGATCGTGAGCGGGTGGGTGGCGTAGTCCCGGGTGTCGCTGGATTCGGATTCGGGGTTGTCGGCGACGCCGAAGGTCGGCGTGACCATCACGCCCGCCGGGCAAGGGGGCGGAGCGGGGTCCTGGGCAGCGGCGGGCTCAGCGGCCAGCGCTGCCGCCGCCGCCGCGACGATCCACAAACCTGTCCGGGTGGGCATGTGCGGTAGGTCCTCCTCAGCCCGAGCCCGTGAAGCTCCAGCTGTCGTCGGTGGCGGGGCCGTTGCTCTCGGGCTGCGACCGCTGACCCTGCAGGAGCGTGATGTTGGCGCTCTTCTGGACCTGGTCGGGCGGCGTGTCGGCGGTGTAGTTGCTCGCGTAGCCGATGTGCAGGTAGTCGACGACGATCGGCTCATCGGTGTCGCTCGCGCACCCCGCGCCGGTGACACTGGTGTGGAAGGTCGGCTCGGCTTGCGAGCTGGAGCGCACCGAGTAGTAGTACGGGCTGGGCTCGGGGTGCGGGGCGTAGGGGTTGGTGGTGACGTCCTCGAGCGTGAGGCGGCTGCCCGCCAGCCCGCTGTCGGTCGCCGAGGACTCGCTGCCGTTCCCGCTGTAGGTCGTCGTGCAGCCGCCGCTCGACACCGAGCCCGAGACGCTCCACGTGATGTTCACGCTCTCGGCCTCGTAGGGGACCGAGCTGGTGCCCTCGGCCTCGACCGGGAAGGCGGGGTTGCGGACGAAGGCCGCCGTGCCGTGCACCGTCTCGGTCCAGCCCGCACGGCTGGTGGGCATCGTGATCGTCCGCGTCCAGGTGCCGTCGAAGCGCTTCGGGAAGGGGCACGTCGACGAGACCCGCAGCTGGTGGGTGAAGGCGGCGAGTGGGGCCATGCCGGTGTTCGTGCTGACGATGACGAGGCCGCGGACGTCCTCGCCGGCCTTGTCGCGGCAGAG
>JAWVFY010000171.1:0-3342 GCA_033855575.1 Solirubrobacteraceae bacterium | reverse complement strand
TCCTGCGCCGTGAGCGTGATGCCGCCGCCCCCGCCACCGAAGCGGAACGCGCCCGGACCGCCGGCGCCGCCCTGCGGCTGAACCAGCAGCACGTTGGTGCCGAGGGCGTCGATGCCCGCCTGGACCTGGCGCTCGGATCCCTTGCCGACGGCGACCAGGATGATCACGGCGCCGACGCCGATGGTCATCCCGAGGATGGTCAGGCCGGAGCGCAGCTTGTTGGCGAGGATGCCGCCCAGCGCGATGCTGAGGGTCTCCGCAGCGGTCACGCGGCCTCCAGCGACGTCTGCCGGTCCTCGATGACGCGGCCGTCGGCCAGCCGCACCACCCGGCGCGCCCGGGCGGCGACGTCGGGCTCGTGCGTGATCAGGACGATCGTGCGGCCCTGCTCGTTGAGCGCCTCGAAGATGTCGAGGACCTCCTCGGTCGACCTCGAGTCGAGGTTGCCCGTCGGCTCGTCGGCGAGGATCAGCGACGGGTCGGTGGCGATCGCCCGCGCGACGGCGACGCGCTGCTGCTGGCCGCCCGACAGCTCGGACGGCAGATGGTCGAAGCGGTCGTGCATGCCCACCGAGATCAGGGCCTCCCGGGCGCGTTCGCGGCGATCGGCGCGGCTCAGGCCCCCGTAGGCGAGCGGCAGCTCGACGTTGCCCAGGGCGCTGGTGCGGGGAACGAGGTTGAAGCTCTGGAAGACGAAGCCGATCTTGCGGTTGCGCAGGTCGGCGAGGTCGTCCTCGGCGATGTCGCGCACGTCGACCCCATCGAGCAGGTAGCGCCCGTCGGTGGGAGCGTCGAGGCAGCCGATGATGTTCATCAGCGTCGACTTGCCGCTGCCCGAGCTGCCCATGATCGCCACCATCTCGCCCTGCTCGATCCGCAGCGAGACGCGATCGAGTGCGCGCACGACGATCTCCTCGGTCACCGAGTACAGCCGCGAGACCGCGCGCACGTCGATGACGGGCGGGCGGCTCATCCGCCGCCGCGACGGAACGCGCCGCCGCCGAAGCCACCGCCGCCGCCGCCGAACCCGGCGGCGCCACCGATGCCTCCCGCGCCGCCCAGGCCCGTGCGCTGACCGGTGCCGGTGGTCGACGTCGCGCTGGCCGTGATGGTCGGCGCGGCGATGACCACCTGGTCGCCGACGTTGAGTCCACCGAGCACCTGGGTCGTCGAGTCCCCGGCGATGCCGGTCTGGACCTGCTGGGTCGCATGCTTGCCGTTGCGCACGACCGTGACGGTCGAGCCCGTCAGCGCCTGGGTCGGAACCACGATGCCCGACGCCTGCGACGTGACGATGCTGGCCGAGGCGCTCATGCCCGCCTTGAGCTTCTTTCCGGTCTGGTCGAGGACGAGCGTGACCGGGTAGCTGACGGCACTGCTGGTGCTCGAGCCGGTCGTGCTCGTCGAAGTCGAGGGCAGCACGCTGATCGAGGCGACGTGCGCGGAGAACTCCTCACCCGACGCGGCGTTGACCGTGACGGTGGCCGGCTGGCCGACGGCGACCTTGCCGATGTCCGACTCGGTCAGCGCGACGTCGATCTTGAACCTGCTGAGCTGGGCCAGGACGATGAAGCCCGTCGAGCTCGAGCTGGAGCCCGTGCTCGCCGCGCCGCTGCCGCCCGTCGCAGGCGAGGATGCCGAAGACGACGAGGTCGAGGACGAGCCGACGGCGTCACCGACCGCGCCGTTGAGCTGCGCCACGGTGCCCGCGACCGGCGCGCGCAGGTTCGTCGCGTCCAGCGCCTTCTGGGCGCTGGTCACGCTGAGCTTGGCGCTGTCGACGTTGGCGAGCGCCGCGGCGTAGCTGGTCGCGCTGGTCGTCGAGCCGCCCGCAGAGGAGGACCCGCCGCCGGAGGACGACCCGCTGCGCGAGCTGCTGGATCCCGACGACGTCGCCGGCGTGGTCGTCGTGGGTGCGGTCGTCGGCTGGGCGGGGGTCGTCGTGGTCCGCGTGGGAGGCGCGGTCGTGGTGGTGGTCGGCGTCGGTGTGGTGGTGGTGGTGGTGGTGGGCGGCGTCGTCGGTGTCGTGGTGGTCGCCTGGGCGATCGTCGCCACCGGCACCGCCGCGGCGCTGGCCGCCGGGTCGATGGCCACGGCGGTCGTCGCGGTCGCGGCGGAGGCCGTGGTCGTCGCCGAGGCCGTCGTCGCCGTGCCCGCGGTGGCCAGCGCGTCCTCGGCGGACTGGAGGCTGGCCTGCGCCTGCGCGAGGGTGACCTTCGCCGCGCTCGGGTCCAGCGTGGCCAGCAGCTGGCCCTGGTGGACGTGCTCACCGGCGGTGACATCGACGTGGGTGACCGACCCGCTCGTCCCGAAGTTCAGGTTGAGCTGCTGGCTGGGGGCGAGGTTGCCGCTGCCCGAGACCGTTGCCTGAACGACGCCGCGGCCCACGGTGACCGTGCGCTCGCGGACCGCCGAGGCGGCCGGCACCCCGACGACGATCACGGCGACGGCGATCGCGGCGAGCGTCAGCGCGGCCAGCGCCGTGACGACGGGGGTCGGCCGCCGGCGGCGACGAGCTGCGGGAGCGGCCGCCATCAGCTGGTGCCCGTCGACCCGGTGCCCTGAGCCGGGGGAGCGCCCTGGCCCGGACCGCCGGCGGGCGGCGTCACGCCGCAGGCCTGCATGGCCTTGCGCAGCTTGGCGAAGCGCGCCGAGCTCTGGCCGCCGCCGAAGCCCTGCCCGCCTCCGCCGTTGGGCGGGGTGCCGTTACCGCCCTGGGGCGGGCGGCCGCCACCCTGGCGGCGGTTGGGCAGCGTCACGCCCTGCTTCTGCAGGCAGGCGCGGACCTGGGCGTTCTGGAAGATCCCGCCGGCCCGGCCGGCGTTGGTGCCCGTGGTCGACGAGGCGGCGTTGGTGCCGGTGTTCGACGAGGACGAGCCGCCGCAGCCGGCGATGGCGACGACGAGAGCGAGGGGAAGGAAGGCGATCCGGGGTGACATGCGACGGAGTGTCCGGCGGCGGCCTGTCAAGTCCCTGAGGGCGATCTGGGAGTTGACTGAGACCCCCCGCCGGGCGTCCTGGGTGGTCATGAGCCGCTCGCCCGCAGCGCCGCTGCCTTGCCCTGGAGGTCGTAGAGGCCGCTGACCGAGCTGACCTTCGTCCCGACCTGTGCGGCGACGGCCATGACGTCGCTGGCGCCGACGCGGCTGTCCTGGGACAGACCGCCGGTCGTGCCGTCGCTGAGGACGTAGCGGATCTTCCCGGAGGCGACCGCGTCGGCCAGCCACGAGATGCTGACCTGGCTCTCGCGCCCCGAGAAGCCTCCGATGCCGACCACGTCGGCCCCGGAGGTGATCAGCGAGCCGGCTGCACCGGTCTGGCTGGACACCGCGACGGCGCCGC
>JAWVFY010000170.1:0-4971 GCA_033855575.1 Solirubrobacteraceae bacterium | reverse complement strand
CTTCGACGCGGTCGTCTGCCTCAGCGGCTGCGACAAGACGATCCCCGGGACAGTCATGGCGCTGGCGCGCCTCGACATCCCCAGCCTGATGTTCTACGGCGGCTCGATCCCTGTCGGGCACTACCGCGGGCGCGACGTGACGATCCTCGACGTCTTCGAGGCGGTCGGCGCCCATGCCGCCGGCAAGATCACCGACGACGATCTGCACGAGATCGAGGAGGCCGCCAGCCCCGGCGTCGGTGCCTGCGGCGGCCAGTTCACCGCCAACACGATGGCGATGGCCTTCGAGATGATGGGCATCAGCCCGATGGGGCCGTCCGCCGTGCCGGCCCAGGACACCACCAAGGCACAGGCGGCCTTCCAGGCCGGCGAGCTGGTCATGGACGTGCTGAAGGCCAACCTGCGCCCGAGCGATCTCATCACGCGCGACTCGCTGGAGAACGCGATCGCCGCCGTGACCAGCTCGGGCGGATCGACCAACGGCGTGCTGCACCTGCTCGCCGTGGCGACCGAGATGGGCATCGAGCTCGAGCTCGAGGACTTCGACCGCATCTCCGAGCAAACGCCACTGCTCTGCGACCTCAGCCCGGGCGGGACCTACAACGCCGTCGACATGTACGCCGCCGGCGGCACCGCGGTGCTCGCCCAGCGGCTCAAGGAGCTCGGCATCCTGCACGCCGACGCCCCGACGGTCTTCGGCAGGTCGGTCGGTGAGCTCGCCGACGAGGCCCAGGAGACCCCGGGCCAGAAGGTCGTGCGGCCGCTGGACAACCCGGTCAAGGCCACGGGCGGGATGGCCATCCTGCGCGGCAACCTCGCGCCGGAGGGCGCGGTGATCAAGCTCGCCGGTCACGAGCGCCGCGGCCACACCGGCCCGGCGCGGGTCTACGAGGGCGAGGAGGCGGCGATGCACGCGGTCACCCACGGCGAGATCAACGCCGGCGATGTCATCGTCATCCGCAACGAGGGGCCGGTGGGCGGCCCGGGCATGCGCGAGATGCTGGCGGTCACCGGCGCGGTCAACGGCGCCGGGCTGGGCGAGGACGTCGCGCTGATGACCGACGGTCGCTTCTCGGGCGCCACCCACGGCTTTACGGTCGGCCACGTTGCACCCGAGGCCGCGCGCGGCGGCCCGATCGCCGCGATCCGCGAGGGCGACACGATCACCATCGACGTCGACAACCGGCGCGTCGACGTCGCGCTCGCCGACGACGAGATCGCCGCGCGGATCGCCGCCTACGAGCCGCCGCCGAACCCCGACCGCACCGGCGTGCTGGCCAAGTACGCCAAGCTGGTCTCCAGCGCCGCGCGCGGCGCCGTCACGGTCTGATCGCCGCTACTGCGGGTGGCCGGCCGGGTCGTCCTCGGCCAGGAACGCGTCGACGTCGGCGTTGAACCGGGCAGGACGCTCGAGCATGGCCACGTGGCCGGTGTCGGCGTAGACGAGCTTGCGGGCGTTGGGGCCGATCGCCTCCACGAACCGGTCGGCGTCGCGCAGCGGGACGAGGCGGTCGAGCTCGCCCCACACCACCAGCGTCGGCGCCTCGATGCGCTCGAGCCGGTCACGCAGGGGGTAGGTGCCCAGCGCCTCGAGGGCATCCATGAAGCCAGGCTTGCCCGAGCCGCGGACCTGCTCGGCGATCAGCGGGGCCGGCAGGCGCTCGGGATGCGCGGCGACCATCAGCATCAGCGCCTTGCGCAGCCCGGGCCGGCGAGCGAGGCGATCAGAGCGGGCGGCGAACCAGCCGGACCCGAAGGCCAGCACGTTCTCGGCGCGGCGCAGCACGCCCAGCGCCCGCTCGTTGTGGGTGTCGACGGTGGTCAGGCCGGCGGCCGAGACGAGGACCAGCCGCTCGACGCGCGTGGAGAAGTCGATCGCCAGCTCGGCGCCGATGAACCCGCCCATCGAGTTGCCCACGACGACGGCGCGCTCGATCCCGAGGCTGTCGAGGAGCTCGTCGATGGTCGCCGCGTAGCCCTTGATGGAGATCTTCTCGCTGGGCAGCGGCGAGCTGCCGAAGCCGGGGAGATCCGGGACGATGACCCGATGGCTACGGGCGAAATGGGGGATGTTCTCCAGCCAGTTCTGCCACGAGCCGGCCAGGCCGTGGATGAGCACGAGCGCCGGGCCCTGCCCGATGTCGACGTAGTTGACGGGGCCGCGGCTCAGCGCCGCCCAGTGCAGATGCTGGCTCCAGTCGACGTCGAGCCACGCCGAGCGGCCCTGCGGCCCGTAGGCGTCGGACACGTCGCGGATGGGCACGCTGGTTTCGGTGACGCTGGCCATATAGCCGTAATCTAGTTCGCCGCCGCCTGATGCGCATCGCCATCGACATCGACTCCACGCTGCACCACTACTGGGATCGCCTGTCGGATTCCGCCCGTCGCCGCTTCGGGGTCGAGCTGCCCTACGACGAGCAGCTGACCTGGGGAATCACCCGCCTCAAGCCCCAGCAGCTGCAGGTCTGCATCGACGACACCCACTCGGAAGCCGAGATCCTGGCCAGCGAGCCCTATCCCGGCGCCGTGGAGGTCGTCAACGCCTGGCACGCCGCCGGGCACTTCATCCACGTCACCAGCCACCGCGCTGAGGGGTGCCAGGCCGCGACGTCGCGCTGGCTCGAGCAGATCGGCCTGCAGGTCGACGATCTGCACTGCTCTTACGACAAGGTCGCGCGCTGCGTCGCCCTGGAGATCGACGTGCTGATCGACGACAGCCCGGTGAACATCCAGCGGGCCCTGGAGGCGGGTATCCGCCCGGCGACCATCCGGCACCCGTGGAACGACGAGCTGTGTGACACCGAGGACGTCATCTGCGCCTCCTCGTGGCCCCAGCTGGCTGAGAGGCTCGCGCCGATCCTCGGCGGCAGCAGCCGCACGACGGAGGCCGCCTGATGGCCGGCGATCGCACACCGCTGCGCGAGGCGACCCCGGTCGACGCACCCGGCGACGAGCTGGCGCTCGATCCGCCCCAGGGCGCGGCGGAGCCCGGCGCCGAGCTGGTCGGCGCGGACCTGCGAGCGCTGCTGCCCGGCGTGGAGCTCGACCGTCAGGTCGACGACTGGGGTCGCTCCGAGCGCGTCGAGGGCGCGCTCGACGCGACGATCTCGGAGTTCCTCTACCGGCTGTGGTTCCGTTGCGAGGTCGAGGGCGTCGAGAACGTGCCGGCTGAGGGCGGTGCGCTGATCGTCTCCAACCACGCCGGCGCGCTCCCTCCCGACGCGGCGATGATCGCCAAGGCGATCAAGGAGGAGCACTCCCGTCACCGGCGGCTGTACATCACCGTCGAGCACTTCTTCAAGGGCTATCCGGGCTTCAGCATGCTGTTGCCCAAGGTGGGCGCCGTACCCGCCCACCCGGCCAACGTCCACCGGCTGCTCTACGACGAGGGCCAGCTCGTGCTCGTGTTCCCCGAGGGCCGCAAGGGCACCGAGAAGCTCTACAAGGACCGCTACCGGCTGCGGCGCTTCGGCCGCGGCGGCTTCGTGGAGGCGGCGATGCGCGCCCAGGCGCCGATCGTCCCGGTGGCCGTCGTCGGCGCCGAGGAGGCCGCCCCGATCTTCGCCCAGATCCCATTGCTGCAGCGCCTGACCGGGTTGATCTACTTCCCCATCACGCCGACGTTCCCGCACCTCGGGCTGCTGGGAATGCTCGGCTACCTGCCCGCGAAGTTCAAGATCCGCTTCCTCCCCCCGGTGCGGACCGACGACATGGGCGAGGCGCCGTGGGAGGACAAGGGCCTCGTTCAGACGGTCGCCCACGACATCCGCGCGACGATCCAGGACGAGCTGTTCGACATGCTGGGCGAGCGCCAGTCGGTGTGGTTCGGTTGACGGCGATGCCGGAGGGAGGCAAGGGGACTCCGATTGCTCCGACGACGTCCAAGCGTGTCCTGGTCACCGGCCTGTCGACCCACTGGGGCGGCCGCGTCGCGCAGGCGCTGGAGGCCAACCCGGAGATCGAGACGATCATCGGCGTCGATCGCCGGCCGCCGAAGCTCGAGCTGCAGCGCACCGAGTACGTCCAGGTCGCCGACTCGCACTCGCTGATCCGGCGGATCGTCGAGGCGGCCGAGATCGACACCGTCGTCGACACGCGGCTGGTCGTCGACGGCACCGTCACGTCGGCCCGGCTGGCCCACGAGAACAACGTCATCGGCACCATGAACGTGCTGGCCGCCTGCCAGGGCATCCGCAAGCTGGTCTTCAAGTCCAGCGCGCACTACTACGGCTGCGAGCAGGACGACCCGGCGTTCTTCACCGAGTCGATGCGCCGCGCGCATCCGCCGCGCACCCGCCTGGAGCGCGACATCTACGAGGCCGAGTCGGCCGTCGAGGAGTTCCGCCATCGCAACCCCGACACGATCGTCACGGTGCTGCGCTTCACCAACGGGCTCGGGCGCGGCCGGCCCTCGTCACACGCTCGGCTGCTCGGGCTCCCGGTGATCCCGGCGATCCTCGGCTTCGACCCGCGCTGTCAGTTCATCCACGACGAGGACATGGCCAACGCCCTCGAGCACGCGGTGCGCCACGACATCGACGGCATCTTCAACGCCGCCGCCGACGGCGTGCTGGTGCTTTCCGAGGTCGCCGACCTGCTGGGCAAGCGACTGGCCCCGATCCTGTCGCCGTGGGGAACGGGCCTGGGCGCCGCGGCGCTGCGCCGCGCCGGCGTCCCGCTCACCGGCGAGCTGCTGCAGCTGCTGCGCTTCGGGCGCGGGCTCGACAACCGTCGCCTGAAGGCCACAGGCTTCCGGTATCGCTTCACTACGCGCGAGACCGTGCTGAAGCTGCGCGCCCAGCAGCGCCTGGCGCCGCTGCTGCGCGCCGCGGGCGAGGGCTATCGCTACGAGCGCGAGCTCGAGGAGTTCCTGCGCTACAGCCCCAGCGTGCGCGCCGCGAACGCCGCGCCGAAGCTCCCCAAGAACGTCGCCGCCGGGGGCGGGGCATCGGCCGCCGAGACGGCCGACCC
>JAWVFY010000169.1:0-3120 GCA_033855575.1 Solirubrobacteraceae bacterium | reverse complement strand
TGCGCAGGTCCCACGACGGCGTGACGTGCTGAGGCAGCGAGCCGGTCGCCCAGTGGTCGATCACGCGCCCCGTGCGCTGGTCGACGACGTCGACGGTGTTGGACATCGAGTTGGGGACGTAGACCCGCGGCGGGTCGTTGCGGACGGTCGGGCTGAGCAGGCCGGGCCGTTCGGCGGCGTAGACGTTCGCCCGATCGAGCAGCGGGGGGATCCGGCCCGCCCGGGGGACGAGGACCGTTCCCGCCGCCGTGGCCGATGACGCCGGGTCGCCGGCTGATGCCGGCGCGCCGGCGGTGGGTGCTGACCCGGAGCCGCCGCCGCAGCCGGCGGTCAGCGTGGCGAGCGCCAGCGCGATCGTCGCGAGGCGCCTCATCGCGCGGTGACGCTCAGGATGTCGGCGTGGACCCGGCCGGTGGTGTCGCGGCCACCGAGCACCAGCACGCGGTTGCCCAGCGAAGCGGCACCCGCATCCGACAGGGCGCCCGGCAGCGATCCCGCCTGTCGCACCGCGCCGGTGACGGGGTCGACCGCCAGGATCGTGTGGTGCTGTCCCGTCAGGCTGTCGGACCGCCCGCCGATGACCAGCAGACGCCCGTTCAGCGTCGCCCCCGCCGCATGGGTCAGCGGGAACGGGAGCGATCCGATCCGGCGGACGCGCCCGGTCGCCGGGTCGAAGGACAGGATCGTGCGCACGGCCGTCGTGCCGGTCGTGCCGCCTGCGATCAGCACGCGCCCGCCGACCGCGGCGACCGCTGCGTAGCGCAGCGGGTAGGGCATCTCGGCGACGGCGCGCACGCGGCCCCCGGGGGAGATCGCGAAGATGGAGCGCAGCGGCACCGCGCCGGTGTACCCGCCGACGACGTAGACCGAGCCCCCGACCGCGACCGCCTCGACGTCGGAGGCGCCGACCGGGAGTGCGCCGGCAGGCTGCGTCGTGCCGTCACGCCGGACGCGGAGGATCGAGGAGTGCCCGGCGCCGGCGTTGCCGCCGCCGATGAAGTACGCGCTCGAGCCGACGGCGGCGGCCGCGGCGTCGTGCAGCGCGGTGGGCAGGCGGCCGATGTCGGCCGCGCGCCCGCGGATGTCGACGCGAACGATGCGGTCCACCGAGCCGTCGGCCGCATCCAGGCCGCCCATGACGAGCGCGGAGCCCGTGGTGAAGCTCGCCACCGCGGGTAGCTGTACCGGGGCCGGGAGGGTGCCGATCCGGTGCACCGAGACCGCTGTCGCGGCGGCCGTATGAGCAGGCGCGGTCTTGGCCGCGGTGGGGACCGCGCCGGTCGTGGTCGGGGTGGGGGCGGTCGAGCTGCCGCAGCCCGAGGCGGCGAGCATGGTGACGATGGCGAGGCCGGCAGCGAGGCGCACGCTCCCCATGCTGCCCATCTGGACCTGAACGATTGCGGAACGGGCCATCGACGGCTCGCCCCGCTCTATCGCGCCAGCGACGAGAGCAGCCACAGGCCCAGGCCGGTGTAGCCGACCATCACGGTCAGCATCCATTGCTGCGAGCGCCTGGCCACGCGGGAGTCGGCGAACAGCGTCAGGGCGCGGTCGTGGGCGAGCACAAGGCCCCCCACGTGGCCCAGGACGAGCGCCCCGACCTGCACGAGCCACGTCGTGGTCTTGCCCAGCAGATCGGGGTGGATCGTCGTGCCGGCCGTGCCGAGCCAGTCGGCGCCGTGGCCCAGGGGGTCCGAGACCAGGGCGATCATCGCCTGCCCCTGGTCGAGGAGGAACGTCACGTAGTGGGCCAGCACGTAGGCGGCGGCGATCGGGATCAGCGAATGCGCGAACGCGCGGGCCAGCTCGGCGGCGGAGCGGTCTGGGGCCGGCGCCCGCATCCCGGCGATGCCCAGGCGATAGACGGCGGCAATCAGCGCGATCATCGCGACCAGCCCGACCGTCGACGCCGCCTCGAGCGAGCCGAAGGCGTCGTAGAGGTGAGGGAGCAGGCTGCGCCAGGGCGTCGTGCCGCTGAGGCCGTCGAAGCTCGTCGAGCCGATCATCACGCAGAGCAGCGCCACCGTGCCGGGGAGCGGGTCGAGCTGGGTCGCTCCGGACAGCAGCGGCCGGCGGCGCAGCAGGGCGAGCCGCCCGAAGAGCGCGAAGTAGACCGCGAACCCGTCGCCACGCGTCGTCCACGCATCGACGCCGTAGACCGCCATGCCCAGCAGCTGCAGGGCCGCATACGCGAGCGCGAGGCCGGCCAGCGTCGAGGGCCGCGCGCGGTCGGTGTAGGCCAGCTCGACCCAGGCAAACGCAGCGATCGTCGCGACGGCCGGCCAGCGCCCGAGGCGGTCGGGGTAGGGCAGCGGTCGGCCCAGCCGTCGCCCGGCGACTCGCTGTCCCGCCCAGCCCGCCGCCCGGGCCACGGCGCGCCACGGGTTCAGTGCAGCGAAGACGTTCCCGGCGAGCAGCGAGACGGGCACCAGGGCCACCCAGAAGACGACGTAGACGAAGGTGGGCAGGATGTTCGCGGTGGGCACCTGGGTGCCCGCCAGCCCGCAGTAGACGACGAAGCCGAAGACCGCCACGCCAAGCGCCCCAAGGGCCGGCTCGAGGGTGCGCGGCAGGTGGCCGCGCACCCGTGACACGGCGCCCTCCAGCCGAGGCTCTGGCCACAGGGCGCCGAGTGCCGCGAACGAGGCGACGAGCACAATGGCCGCGGCCCATGCGAAGACGAAGCCGGGGACCGGTGTGCCGGCGACGCCCCCGAGCCCGTGGGCGCTCGCAGGTTCGGGCGCCAGGCCCAGCGCCGCGGCAGCCAGGGGCAGCGGCAGCATCCGGCGCGCGGGCACGCGGCAACCCTAGACCTCCATGATGCCTGGGTGACCCGCTCTGCCACCGTCCTGCTGGGCCTCGCCGGGGCGGCCGCGCTGAGCGGCTGCGGCGCAGCCACGGAGACGGCGACGCGCGCCGACGACCGGGCACCGCTGCCCGCCGGAGCGCGGCCGGTGGGCCCCGGCCCGCGCTTTCGGCCGCCGTTGCGCGCGGTGGCCGTCCCCGGCTGCCGCCCGCGGCTGGGTCGTCGCGTGGGCGTGCACCTCGAGCTGTTCGCGCACGGCCTGGTCGTGCTGTTCCCCGCGGGGATCGGCACCCGGCCGCCACGGGAATGGGTCG
>JAWVFY010000168.1:0-4803 GCA_033855575.1 Solirubrobacteraceae bacterium | reverse complement strand
CGCCGAGCTGTTGGCCAACGGCTGCTCGACACGCCAGATCGCCGAGCAGGTGCACCTGAGCCCCAGAACGGTGAACGACCGCATCAGCAAGCTCATGCGTGCTCTCGACACGCGCAGCCGGGCGGGCGTCGTGGCGCGGGCGGCGCGGACCGGGCTGATCGGAGGCGATGGTGGCTGACCTCGACCGGCGCGCCTTCTTGCGCCGCAGCGGCCTCGCCGCGGCCGCGGCCGGCGTTGCCGGGCCGTCGGCCCTCGCCCAGGGACGCGTGCGCTCACACCGCACCGCCACGCCGCTGCCGTCACCTGCGCAGGTCCGTGCCGACTTCCAGCGGATGGTCGACTTCGGCCCGCGCTACACGGGCACCGCGGGACACGCGGGCTTCGTGGACTGGCTTGAGCGCGAGCTGCTCGGCGCCGGCGTCCAGATGTACCCCCGCCAGCAATGGCCGCTGACGATCTGGGACGCGCACGACGTCGGCCTCGATGTGCTCGACGGCCCCGCCAAGGGCCGCGTGCCGGTCAGCGGCTACGTGGTGCGAAGCCAGGAGACCGGGCCTGCGGGCGTGACCGGGCCGCTTGTCTACGCCGGCGCCGCCCCGTTGCCCGCGCTCGATACGCGTGGGGAGGGGCTGGCCGCGGCCGTCGGGGACTACCCGGCCCAGGTCGCGAGCTGGGCGCAGGGGCTCTCGGGCATGCACGGCGACCTCGCGGGCGCGATCGTGCTCGTGGACCTGCCGCTCCCGGCGCCGCTGCCCGTCGGCGCGCTCGTCGGCCCGCTCTCGACCTATCTGCAGTGGGCCGGCCACACCGTCGCCGACTGGCTGACCGGCGACTTCAAGCGCGCGGCCCTGCTGCCGGCCCTCAGCGCGCCGCCGCCGTCGACGTTCGGCGGCCTCGGCGCGGCCGCGGTCGTCTACTGCCTGGATGCCTCGGCCGAGGCCATCAGAGGCGGGTACTTCCCGTTCAACGCGAACTTCGACACGACACCGGGGCTGTGGGTCGACCGCGACACCGGAACACGCCTGCGGACCGCCGCATCGACCCGGCCGACGACGCGGCTGACGCTCACCGCGACCCGCCGCCAGGGCACCAGCGACTCGCTCCTCGGCATCCTCCCGGGCGCCGGCGACGGCGAGGAGGTGCTGATCCTCAACACGCACACCGACGGCGAGGGGTTCGTGGAGGAGAACGGCGGCGTGGCGCTGGTTCAGCTCGCTCGCCACTTCGGCTCGCTCGCGCGACAGCGGCGCCTGAAGCGCTCCGTGGTCTTCACCCTGTGGCCGGGCCACATGGCCGTCGGCATGCCCGGGCTCGACGGCGTCAAGGCCAGCCACGAGGACCTCTTCGCGCGCGCGGTCGCGGCCATCACCGTCGAGCACCTGGGAACGACCGAGTGGCTCGATACCGCCGACCGCGGTTATCACGCCTCGGGCGATCCCGAGCCGCTGTTCGTGTGGACGACGCAGGGCCCGATGTTCGACCTCGTCCGCGCCGCCACGATTGCCGCGGACCTGCCGCGCACGGCGCTCATGCGCCCACCGGCGCAGTTCGGCGTCGGCAGTGCCTTCCAGGGCTGGGGCATCCCTCAGGTCGGGCTCATCTCGGGCCCTTACTACATGGTCAACGACGCACCGGGATCGGACATGGACAAGCTCGACGAACGCCTCGCCGCTCGACAGATCGGCTGGATCGCCAACATGCTGCAGCGCCTCGACGCTGCCGACGCCGCCGCACTGCGCACCGGCGACCCCACCCTCGGGGTGCAGGGATGATCGCGCGGATCCTGGTGTGCGCGGCCGCGCTGGCGGTTCTCGCGCCCGCCGCCGACGCCAGCGTGGTCACTCACGGCTACATCCCGCTGCATGACGGCACGCAGCTGAACTACACGCTGACGCAGCCGAAGGCGGACGGGCGTTACCCGGTCGTGTTCGAGTACGGCCCCTACGCCGAGGGCGTGGCCAGCGATCCCACGTGGAACGACGCGGGCTACACGATGCTCGGCGTGAACATGCGCGGCACGGGTTGCTCGTCCGGCGTGTTCAACATGACCCGCGCGGACATCTGGGGCCGCGACGGGGCAGAGGTCATCGACTGGGCGGCCAAGCAGCCGTGGTCGGATGGCAACATCGGGATGCTCGGCTTCTCGTTCACCGGCACCTCGCAGATCGCCACCGCCGCCTACGCCGGGCCGGCGCTCAAGGCGATCATGCCCGGCAACATCTTCCCCGACCTCTACCGGGACATCTCCTACCCGGGAGGGGTCTACAACGCGCTCGACCCGGCCTGGATCCTCGCCGGGCGCCAGTTCGTCGTTGGCACCAACGCCTTCACGCAGGGCGCGACCGATCCGACCTGCGTCGCCAACGAGGCCCAGGCGCTGGCGCCCGACGACGCGCAGACGATGGACACGACGGTGCACGCCTACCGCGACGACTACTGGGCGCACGATCCGATCTCGCTCGCCAAGCGCGTCCACGTCCCCATCCTCGGCTGCGTCAACTGGCAGGACATGACGGTCTACAGCCGCGCCTTCGACGAGTTCCGCACCGCTTTCGATCCCCGCACGACGTGGGTGGTCGGCGGAGACGGCCAGCACACCGACTGCCCGATCGCCCGCGCGCGGCGCGTTCGCTTCCTCGACCACTACCTCAAGGGCGCCGACAACGGCTGGCCGAGCACGCCGCATCTGCTGGTCGTCCACGAGGTCCAGGGCTCGCCGGGCCGCGACAACGTGCCCGACAACGCCGGTGGCTGGCAGACCTCGTTCGCGACGTGGAGCGACGTGACGCGTGCGATCAAGCCGGTGCGGCTCTACCTGCGAGAAGGCGCGCGCATGGACACGCAGCGCCCCGCCGTCACCGAGACGAGCGACTCGTACACCTACGACGGCGCCCCGGGCGCGAACAAGGCCGAGGGGTTCAGCCAGCTTCCGGTCGTCCCCGGGACCGAGCTGACGTACACCACGCCGCCGCTCGCGCAGGACGCCGAGTTCCTGGGCAGTGGCAGCGCCAACCTGTGGCTGTCGTCGAGTGCGCCGGACACCGAGCTGCAGGTGATGATCAGCGAGATTCGCCCCGACGGCCAGGAGGAGTACGTCGCCAACGGCTGGTTGCGCCTCTCGCAGCGCAGGCTCGACCGGGGGCAGTCCACCCTGCTGCGGCCGTCGCAGACCGACCGGCTCGCGGACGTCCAGCTGCTGACGCCGGGCGTGCCGGTGTTCTCGCGCACGCAGATCGAGCCGTTCGACCACGTCTTTCGCAAGGGCTCGGCGATCAGGTTCTCGATCGATGCGCCCGCGACCTCGCTGGTCGCGCTGCCGGCGCCCGCGACCAACACGCTCATCCATACCGTCGCGATGTCGTCGCAGCTCGTGCTCGGGTATCTGCCCGACGGCCGCGCACAGACACCGCTGCCGCCGTGCGCGGTCCTGCTCAACCAGCCCTGCCGGCCGACGACGGGCACGGTGCCGGCCGGCACGCTCGGCCTGGGGCGGCGCTGAGGGGGTGACTGGCGCACGCTCAGCTCGCCACGGGAGCCGGCCTGGGTGCTCGCGAAAGTCGAGCGTGGGACCTGAACGCCGAAAAGTGGGGATACAGAAGACGCCAAGTCGGTCCGATACGACCGGGTGAGGCTTTTCCAGAGCAGGCACGCGATCGTCGGTGCCGTGCTGGGAGTCGCGTTGGTCGTGGCGCTGGCCCTGAACCTCGTCCACACGCAGGGGACGGCGCGATCCGACCTCGAGCGCGCTCTCACGGACCGGGCGCGGCTAGCGGCCAAGCTGACCTCCAGTGCGCTCGTGTCGAGCAGCGGAAGCGCCGCCGACCAGGCCTACTTCTCGGGCGCGGAGCCCAAGCTGCAGGCCGCGCTTTCGCTCTACGAGGGCGCTCAGCCCGACCATCAGGCCTACCTCCTTGACGGCAGCGGCCGGATCCTCGCCTCGCTGCCGCGAAGCTCGGAGGTGCGGCTCGATCCGGCTGCTCGCGCCTATATGCGCCCCGCGCTGGTCGGCAGGGTCGGGTTGTCCAACGTGATCCGGCGAGCAGGGGCGCCACCGCTGCTGGGCGTCGCCGTCCCGTTCGCGACCAAACATGGCCGCAGGATCCTGGTGTCGGAGACCGATGCGTCGGTGGTCAGCCAGTTCGTCAAGGGGTTCCTGGGGGATGCCCCGGCCCTCAAGGGCTCCAATGCGTACGTGGTCGACGCCGACAACCGGGTGCTGGGCACGACCGGGCACGAGCACATCGGCGCCGTGATCGCCGAGCGCGGACTGGTAGACGCGCTGCGGCGCCATCGCGCCGCGCCGGTCGGCGACCGCTACGCGATCTCGGTTCCGATCGCACAGACGCCGTGGCGCGTCGTGTTCTCCGCTCCGCAGCGCATGCTCTACGCACCCTTGCGCGATACGCACGATGCGGCCTGGGCGGTCTTCGCGTTCTTCACGCTGGCGCTGCTGGCGCTGCTCGGCACGATTGCTCTCGCGCTGCGCCGCTCGGCCCAGCTCGGCACGGCGCGCGAGCGCGAGCTCGCGGCCTCGCGGCTGGCTCACGAGAGGCTCCACGACGCCCTGACCGGGCTGCCGAACCGCTCGTTGTTCCTCGACCGCCTCGACCATGCGCTGGCGATGGGCCGCCGGCGGATCGGTTTCGTGGCCGTGCTCTTCCTGGACGTCGATCACTTCAAGCGGATCAACGACTCACTGGGCCATGAGGCCGGCGACGAGGTGCTCGCCACCCTCGCCGAGCGCCTGCGCGCGGTGGTGCGCCCCGAGGACACGATCAGCCGGTTCGGCGGCGACGAGTTCCT
>JAWVFY010000167.1:0-3139 GCA_033855575.1 Solirubrobacteraceae bacterium | reverse complement strand
CGACCGACCGCAGGTCGCCCTCGACGTACTCCCACCACAGCCGGGCGGGCGGGCCGGGCTCGGGGTGATAGCGCAGCACGTAGCGGACGGTCCTGATCCGGGCGTCGACCCGGAACTCGACGACGGGCGCGGCGCCGGCCTCGAGCACCTCGGTGGAGGAGACCGCCGACTGCCAGTCCGGGTAGGAGGCGAAGTCCAGCAGCGCGTCGAGACAGGCCTGGGGCGACGCGGCGATGACCTCGGCGTGCTCGGCCTTGCTTGCCCCCACGGGTCTACAGCTCGAGCTCGAGCGCGTCCGCCGGCGGGGCGCCGAACAGGTCGGGATGCAGCACGTGGGCCAGCAGCTCGAGCCCGTCGACGAGCCGCGGCCCGGGGCGGGAGAAGTACGCGCCGCCGTCGACGGCGACCAGCCGACGCGCGCCGGTGCGGCGCAGCTCGTCGGTGTGCAGCTCGGCCTCCCGGTAGGCCGTCTGGGCGTCGAAGCCGCACGGCATCGCGACGATGACCTCCGGCGCGGCCGCGTTGACGTCCTCCCACATGACCTGCGGCGAGTGCTCGCCGGGCAGCCCGAGGACGTCGATGCCGCCGGCGTACTCGATCAGCTGCGGCGTCCAGTGACCGGCGACGAAGATCGGGTCGAACCACTCGAGGGCGGCGACGAGCACGGGCGGCCGGCCGGCCTCGCGCAGCGTGCGCCGCACGGCGTCCACGCGCGCCCGCGTGCGCTTGACCAGCTCGACCGCGGCGTCGCGCGTGCCGGTCAGCTGGGCGATCGTGCGGGCGTCGCCGAGCGTCTCGCCGAACGTCTTGGGGTCCAGTGCCACGACCTTCGGGCAGGTCGGCAGCCGCTTGGCGAGGCTGGCGACCTCGTCGTAGCTGACCGCGCAGACCGGACAGAGCTCCTGGGTGACGATCAGGTCGGGCTCCAGCGCCCGGACGGCCTTCTCGTCGAGCGCGTAGATCGCCTCGCCGCGCTGCGTGCGCTCCTTGACCTCGCGGTCGATCTCGGCCGCCGAGAGCCCGCTCGGCAGCACGTCGCGAGTCACGTGCGGCAGGGCGGTGGCCTCGGTGGGATGATCGCACTCGTGCGTCACGCCGACGACCTGCTCGCCCAGCCCGAGGGCGAAGAGCAGCTCCGTCGCGTGGGGCACGAGGCTCACGATCCGCACGGGAGACGAGGATATGGCAGAGACCCAGTGGCAGCACACCGACGACGCGCTCGTCCGTGACTTCGACTTCCCGGACTTCGCGGCGGCGCTGTGGTTCGTCAACCGCGTCGGCGAGCTGGCCGAGGAGCGCAACCACCACCCCGACATCCTGATCCACGGCTACAACCACGTCCGGCTGACGCTCTCCACCCACTCGGAGGGCGGGGTGACCGAGGCCGACCACGGGCTGGCCGACGCCGTCGACAGCCTCTGACCGGCGGACGCCGATACCCTCACGCGGTGCCCCCATCCGCCCAGCCGGGTAGGTGTACCTCCACGTGACTGACGACGACACGCCCCGAAGTCGCCGCGGGCGAGCCGTATGACCGCGCTCGCCCTCCTCGCCACCGCGCTCCTCGTCGCGCTCAACGCGTTCTTCGTGATCGCGGAGTACTCGCTGGTCCGGTCGCGCCGGCACCGTCTCGAAGCGATGGAGGACGACGGCCTGCGCGGCGCGACGCTGGCCATCCGGATGCTCGACAACCTGGGGGCCTACATCTCGGCCGCGCAGGTCGGCGTGACGATGACCTCGATCGGCATCGGCGCGCTCGGCGAGCCCGTCCTCGCCCATGCCTTCGAGCGGCTGTTCGGGCACCGGCCGAGCAAGGAGCTCGCGGTCGTCCTGGCGGTGCTGATCGCCTACCTGATCATCACCAGCGCCCACATCGTCTTCGGCGAGATCGTCCCCAAGCTCTACTCGATCCCCCACGCCGAGGGGGTCGCGCGGCGGATCGCGCGACCGTTCGAGCTGTTCAAGCGCTTCGTCAGCCCGCTCTCCTGGGTCCTGACGCGAGTGTCGAACCGTGTCCTGCGGCTGACCGGCGTCGATCCCGACCAGGTCCGCGAGTCCGAGCAGACCCCCGAGGAGCTGCGCTCGATCATCTCCGAGTCCGGCACCCTCGATCCCGGCGAGGCGGGGATGCTCGTCGGCGTGTTTCACCTGCACGAGCAGGAGGCGCGGCAGGTCATGACGCCGATCCCGGCGGTCGTCACGGTCGACACGTCCGAGGACGTCGAGACGGCGCTGCGGCGCTGCGTCTCGTCGGGCCACACGCGCCTGGTGGCCACCGAGGACCACAACAAGGACCGAGTCCGGGGGATCGTCCACACCAACTCACTGGCCCAGCTGCTGATGAGCGAGGGCCCGAGCGCCTCGATCGAGCCGGTGGTCACCGAGGCGCCGATCGTGCCCGAGACCAAGCCGCTCGACGACCTGCTGGCCGACCTCCAGCGCCAGCGCAGCTCGATGGCCGTGGTCATCGACGAGTACGGCCGGGTCGCCGGCATCGTGACGATCGAGGACATCATCGAGGAGGTCGTCGGCGAGATCGCCGACGAGACCGACCCGGCGGGTGGCGAGTTCCGCCGGCTGGCCAACGGCGACTGGTTCGTCCGCGGCCACGTGGCGGTGACCGACCTCCACGACTACGGCCTGCAGCTCCCGGCCGACAGCGACGCCTACAACTCGGTCGGCGGCTTCGTCTTCGCCCAGCTCGGCCGGCTGCCCAAACGGGGCGACACCGTGATCGCCGACGGCTACTCGATCCGCGTCGAATCGGTGCGCGACAACCGGATCGAGGCGGTCCGGATCCGCGACCGCCGGCGCCCGGCGGGCGCCGGCGCGGACCGTTTCGAATAGCCGCAAGTTCTCCGGCGCGCCGACGTTGAGAAGTCTGCATTCCCTGTTCGGTGGGACGACGGGGAGCAGCGCAGCGGCGCCGCCTCGCGCGGACTCGTTGCGCCGATGGAGATGAGGTGGATCGGGGTGGGTCCACCACACAAAGGCGAAGGGCCCGCGCCAAGCGCGGGCCCTTCGTCGTTCTTCGAGGAGTTGCAGTGCGAGGTACGTCCTGACCCATCATGAGCCGCTACCTCAAGCCCTGATAAAAGCTGGGCCCCGTCCGTGCCCGACACCCCTCGCCTGCACCTGC
>JAWVFY010000166.1:0-3917 GCA_033855575.1 Solirubrobacteraceae bacterium | reverse complement strand
CTTGGCCAGCTGGACCGCCGCCACCGCCCCGCCGCCCGCGGCCAGCCGGAAGGTCTCCGACGCGTGGACGATCTCGCCCGGCACGGGGACGTGGTCGACCACGGCAAACTCGATCACCTCGACGTGGCCGACCACCGCGACGGCAGGCCGCACGCCGGCGGTCATAGGACCAGCGTGGCGCCGTGGCGCCGCAACCAGGCCTTGGGCTCGCGGTAGTCCGGGCGATGGCGCTCGAGCAGGCCCCAGAAACGCGGCGAGTGGTCGAGGTGGCGCAGGTGACAGGCCTCGTGCCAGATCACGTAGTCGAGGACGTCCTCGGGCGCCAGCAGCAGCCGCCAGTTGAAGCTCATCGCGCCGGTCGCCGAGCACGAGCCCCAGCGCGTGCGCTGGTTCCCGATCCTGACGCTGGCGTACTCGGCGGCCAGGGCGGCCGCGGCCTCGTCGAGCCGCGGGCCGATCTCGGCCCGGGCGGTGCGCCGGTACCAGCGCTCGATCGCCGGCCGCGCGTCGCCGTCACCGACGAGCAGCGTGTCGCCGCGCCGGTGCGCGCGGGTCCGCCCGGGCTCGACGACCAGCGCCAGCACCCCACCCAGCAGCGGCACCGTCGCACCGCGCTCGGCCAGCCGCTCGCGCAGCGCGACAGCCTCGGCCAGGCGCCGCTCGATCCACGGGCGCAGCTCGGCCACCGCGGCCGCGGCCTCGCGATCGCGGGCCCGGCGCGGGAGCACCACCTCGACCTCTCCCTCGGGATGCACGGTCACCCGGACCCGCCGCGCGCGGTCCGAGCGGCGGACGGTGTACTCGATGCTCGGCGGGGACATCTCTCAGGAGATTAGGAAGGGCGGCGGCGTACCATGAGCACCATGGCACTCAAGCGTGAGCGGCCCACCAAGACCGTCCCCGGGGAGCTGCACATGCCCGACGGGCGGGTGGCGCACGTGCGGCTTCCACCCGAGCTCCAGCCGCCCACGGGCGTGCACGCGGAGACCCGCGCCGACGAGGTCCACGACGAGCCCGACGACCCCCGCCCGTCGCTGCTGCGCAACATCCCGCCCTTCGGCGCGGCGTGAGCCCGACCTCGCTGGTCAAGCTCCCTCCGGAGGTCCGCTCGCCGTTCGAGGTCTACCTCAACGGCGTGCGCCAGGAGGTGGGCACCGACTATCAGGTGGCCGACGGCGCGCTGGTCTTTCACCGCGAGCTGCGCAAGGACCGGATCAGCGGCTGGCGCTGGTTCCTGGGTGCCTGGGGCGTCGGGACCTACCGCCAGAACGACTCGGTCGACGTGCGCTTCGAGACCGCCGACGGCAGCCCGCGCGTCGCCGAGGGGCTGGCGATCGAGCTCAGGCCCTAGGAACGAGCGGCGCCGCGGGCCGCTCGAGCCGTTCCCAGGGCCGGGCCAGCCGCAGCGCGCTGAGGATCGCCCGCGTCGCCGGGGAGCGGTTGAGCGTGTAGAAGTGGATGCCCGGCGCGCCGCCCGCCAGGAGCTCGGCGCACTGCAGCGCCGCGTAGGCGACGCCGAAGTCGAGGACCGCCTCGGGATGCTCGGCGCGGGCGTGCAGCTCGTCGAGCAGCCGGCCCGGCATCGACGCGGCGCTGAGCTGCGTGACGCGTTCGATCTGCGCCACGTTGGTGATCGGCCAGATCCCCGGCACGATCGGGACCTCGATCCCGATCTCCCGCGCGCGCTGCACGAAGTCGAAGTAGCGGGCGTTGTCGAAGAACAGCTGGGTGATGAGGAACCGCGCGCCCGCGTCAACCTTGGATTTGAGGTGGCGCAGGTCGTCGTCGGCGCTCGTCGCGTGGATGTGCGTCTCGGGGAAGCACGCCGCGCCGATCGAGAAGTCGTAGTCGCGGCGGATCAGCTCGACCAGCTCGTGGGAGTACTCGAGGCCGCCCTCGGTCTTCGTCCACGCCGTCTCGCCCGTCGGCGGATCGCCGCGCAGGGCCAGCACGTTGTCCAGGCCGGCAGCGGCCATCTGATCGAGGGTCGCGCGCAGGTCGTCGACCGTCGCGCCGACGCACGTGAAGTGGGCCATCGCCTCCAGCCCGTGCTCGGAGCGGATCCGCGAGACGATCTCGAGCGTCTTGTCGCGCGTGGAGCCGCCCGCCCCGTAGGTCACCGAGACGAAGGCCGGGTCGAGCTCGCGCAGCTCGGCCAGTGCCGCGTAGAGGTTGCGCTCGCCCTCCTCGGTCTTGGGAGGGAAGAACTCGAAGGAGAAGACCGGCTCGCCGGCGTTCTTCGCGTAGACCTCGTCGATCCGCATCGCCGCGAGAACGCTAGCACAACCTTGACACGACTATGTCAAGCTTTGGTCCAGCGCTCGGGGCCACCGCTGGCCCCCACGTCGCCGGGGATCCGCTCGACCTGGCCCAGCACGCGCAGGTGGGTGAGGTAGCTGAGGGTCTCGCTCAGGCGCCAGTTGGCGTTGAGCGGGGTGATCGGCTCGCCGTAGACGAGCGGCACCGCGTCGAAGACGGTGATCGGCCCGCGCGTGGTGACGACCTCGAGCACCTTGGCGATCCGCTCGGTGACCAGGGAGCGGTTGGCCTCGATGTGGGCCTGCACGTCGGTGAACGTGCGCCCGTGCCCGGGCAGGCACAGGCGTGCGCCGAGCTCCTCGACGACACCGAGCGAGCTCAGGAACTCGCCGGCCGGGTCGGGCGTGTAGCCGAAGTCGTAGTAGATCGAGACGCGACCGAGGAGGTGATCGCCCGAGACGAGCAGGCGCCGCTCGCGCTGGAACAGGCAGACGTGCGAGGGCGCGTGCCCGGGCGTCTCATGCACGGTCCAGGTGCCGAGGTCGGTCTCGATCTCCACCCCGGGGAGGAGGGCGCGGTCGGGCAGGATCAGGCGGGCGATGCCGGTCGACATCCCCTTGCGCTGTGCGGCGAAGCGCTCGAGCGGCGCCTCGGGCACGCCGGACTGGCGCGCGACCTCCAGGCGCCGGCGAAACGTCTCCTCCGGGTCGCTGGCCGAGCGGATCATGTGCTCGTGGTTGGGGTGCATCCACAGCTCGCACCCCGAGGCGTCGACGACCGTCGCGGCCTGTCCGTAGTGGTCGGAGTGCGCGTGGGTGCAGACCAGCAGCCGGACGTGCTCGAGCTTGAGGTTGACCATCGCCAGCGCCCGCTCGAGGTGCCCGAGCGAGCCCTCGTCGTGATAGCCGCAGTCGAAGAGCACGACGCCGTCGCCCGCTGCCACCGCCCAGGCGTTGCCGTGCGGGACACCGGGCCAGGGCAGCGGCAGGCGCAGCCGCCAGACGCCCGGCAGCACGCGCTCGCCGCGGCCGACCTCGCGCTTGCGTGTGGGACCTGGCATCGGCGCTGACCCTAGACTCTGGCGCTCGATGGAGGCCGGGACGCAGAGCACGCCCAAGCGGCCCAGCAAGGGGGCGACGGCCAAGGTCGCCCGGGCCTACTTCGCAGCCATCAACGCGCACGATGCCGACACCGCGGCGGCCTGCTGGGCCGAGGGCGGCGTCGACTGCCTGCACGGCCAGCGCGAGATGATCGGCCCCGACGGCGTCCGCCAGTTCGTCGCCGAGCTTCTCGGGGCGATCCCCGACCTCGAGGTCGACATCCACGACGTCACCACCGAGGGAGACCGCTGCGTCGTGCGCTACACGATGCGGGGCACGTTCGCCGGGCCCGGGTCGTGGGCCGGCGTGGCGCCGACCGGCGCCCGGCTGGAGATCCCCGGGATCGACGCCGTGGTGGTGGCGGACGACCGGATCGTGCGCAACGACGCCTACGTCGACGGCATGACTGTCGCGCGCCAGATGGGGCTGATGCCCGCGCAGGACAGCGCCGCCGAGCAGCGGATGACCGCGCTGTTCAACGCCCGCACCCGGGCCGCCGAGAAGCTGTCGGGGCGCGACTTCGGCCAGGTCGCCGAGGGCGTCTGGCGCCTGCAGGGC
>JAWVFY010000165.1:0-7494 GCA_033855575.1 Solirubrobacteraceae bacterium | reverse complement strand
GCTGCACATGGCCGACGGGTCCTGGAAGCTCGCCGACTGGACCGCGAACCAGACCGTCACCCTCTGCCGCGACAAGGCCGGCGAGGACGTCCGCGGCCTCGTCATCGTCAGCACGAACACCGGCATGACCCCACTCGCCGCCTTCACCCACCAGCTGCAGGTCTCGTCCACCTGCCCCTTCCCGAAGCGCTTCGACGGCACCTGGACACGGACGATCACGATGCCCACCAGCCGTGCGGGCTGGACCGAGACGATCAGCGGGACCGCCGCGTACGTGCGCGATCCGAACTACCCGCAGTCGGTCGAGGGTCAGGTCCCGATCCCGTACGCCATCGTGAGCGGGAGCGTGTCCTGGACGGTGTCGGGTTCGGACACGGACAGTGGTGGCTGCACCCGGACGTACAGCGGATCGGGCACCGACCCGACGAGCCCGGACAGAGCCAACGGGAAAACGACGCTGTCGCTCGAGAACGTCAGCGGCAAGTCCTACGCCCCGAACCCGGAGCCCCAGCCGTTCTACTACTCGATCCACGCGTCGGACGACACCCCCGACCCGTTCACGATCCATTACAGCGGCTCATGCAGTGCCAACCCCGACGACAACAGCAATGCGAACTACATCGACGACCTCGAGATCGGCTACGCCGGCAACGCTGCCGACGCCCCGCCCGATCAGGTGCAGAAGAGCGCGACGTCCACCCAGCTCGCACGCAGCCACTTCGTCCACGACGACCACTACAGCGACGGCAGCGTCGCCGCTCACTACGACGACAGCTGGAACTTCACGGGCTCCGGCTAGGGCCCTGGCGCCAGTCGACCGCGGCGAGTCTTACGAAAGTGCTCGTGGGGAGCACTTTCGTCAGAGGAGACCTTCGGTCGGGCGCTACTGCGCGGGTCGCGTCGCCGGTCTGGACGTCGGCCAGCGTGGCTGCCTAGGATGCGGTCGCCGTGATGATCGTCATGACACCCGGGGCCTCCGAGGCCGACGTCGAGGCGGTCAGGGAGCGGCTGGCCACCACCGGCGTGCACGTCGTCGTGCTGCCCGGCGAGCTGACGACGGCGATCGGCGCCATCGGGGATCCGGAGGGGGTTCGCGAGCTCGGCCTGGAGGGCATGAGCGGCGTCGACCGCGTGGTGCCGATCTCGCGCCCCTACAAGCTCGCCTCCTCCGAGCTCTACCACCACGAGCCGACGGTCGTCGACGTCGGCGGGCACAAGGTGGGCGGCGGCGCGACGTTCGCGCTGATCGCCGGCCCATGCACCGTGGAGTCACGCCAGCAGACCCTCGACGTTGCCACGGCGGTCGCCGCCGCGGGCGCCTGCATGCTGCGGGGCGGGGCGTTCAAGCCGCGGACCTCGCCGTTCGCCTTCCAGGGGCTCGGGCGGCCCGGGCTGGAGATCCTGGCCGAGGCGCGCGAGGCCACCGGCCTGCCGGTCGTCACCGAGATGCTCGACGCCCAGCACGCCGACGCGATCGCCGAGTACGCCGACGTGGTGCAGATCGGCGCGCGCAACATGCAGAACTACGCGCTGCTGGAGGTGGCGGGCAAGCTCGGCAAGCCGGTGCTGCTCAAGCGCGGGCTGTCCTCGTCGCTCGACGAGCTCCTGCAGGCCGCCGACTACGTCCTGAAGGAGGGCAACGAGCAGGTCATGCTCTGCGAGCGGGGCATCCGGACCTTCGAGACGGCCACGCGCTTCACGCTCGACCTCGGCGCGGTGCCGTGGCTGAAGCTGCACTCGCACCTGCCCGTGATCGTCGATCCCAGCCACGCGGCCGGCGACCGGCGCCTGGTCGAGCCGCTGTCGCGTGGGGCGGCCGCGGTGGGCGCCGACGGGATCATCGTGGAGGTCGCCGAGGACCCGGAGGCCGCATTGTGCGACGGCCCCCAGGCCCTCTATGCCTCCACGTTCGCGGGCTACGCGCGTGACGTCGCGGCCCATGCCGCGCTGCTGGGCAAGGCGCTCGCCTGAGCGCTAGCTCGTGACGGTCAGGTGACCGACCATGCCCATCGACTTATGGCCGTCGATCGGGCAGTACCACTCGATCTTGCCTGCCTTCAGCGTGACGGTCAGCGTCTTGGTCTGGCCGGGTTGGAGCGGGGAGGACTTGAGGTCCTTGCCGCCCGGGCCGGCCCCTTCGAGGGCCAGGGCGTGGGTGATCGTGCCGGTGTTCTTGATCGTGACGGTCACCTTGCCGGCCTTGACCGTCGCGTCGGCCGGGCTGAGCTTGAACTCGCTCTCGCCCACGCTGACGGCAGACGCGCCGCCGGACGCCGAGCCCGCGGGGGTGCTCGGGGTGGCGGGGGTGCTCGGGCTCGGGCTGTTGCTGCCGCAGGCCGCGAGGGCGAGCATCACGGGGGCGATGGACAGGGCAATCAGACGACGACGCATGGACGCGTACCTCCCGGTCGGGTTCGCTGTCTACGACGCCGCTGCCCCGGCCATCCTTCCGATCAGCCCGCGCCGCCGTCCTTCGGGCCGCCCGGGAGCTTGTCGGCCTCGACGCTCGGCGTGAACTCGATCTGCCAGCTGCCGCCTACCTGGGTGAGCTCGAGCGGGCGGTCGACGCCATCGACCGCCGCGACGGCCCGGGAGCCGTGCACGGACAGACTGGTGATCCGCGGGTGGGCCAGCCGCGCGAGCTGCTTGCCGTAGCTGGTGCCCAGAACGACGCGCATCGTCGCCGTGCACCCGTCGCCTGTGGCGTGCAGCGGCTTGGCGAACTCGGCCAGGCGCTCGCGGCTGCGCGGGTTGAGCTCGGCGCACGCTGCTGCGGACCGCCCGGCCGCCACGGCGGCGAAGTAGCGCTGCACGGTGGCCCGGGCGGGGGCGCCCCCGCTCTCGCTCCCGCCCGACCCCCCGCAGCCGGCCAGCAGAACCCCGCCGGCCGTCGCGAGGATGACCAGGCCGCTCCTCACCGGACCCGCAGGACCAGTCGGTTGCGGCTCGCCGTCGTGCGCTCGACGTTGCCGGCCCGGTCCACACCGCGGACCCACGCGACGTAGGTGCCGGTGGGCAGCCGGTGGTTGACGCGCAGGCTCCAATGCCCTGTGCCACTGGCCGGCAGGAACGTCGCCCGCGTGCAGCTGGCCTTCGGGCCGAACGAGCCGTTGGTGTGCAGGAAGCGGCAGCGGCTCCCGACCCGGTGCCCGACAGCCACGCTCACGCGCTTCACTGTGCCGGCACCATTGGCGCCGCACCCGCGGTCCTGCGAGGTGCCGCTCAGGCGCAGGCCCGCGGAGCGCGATGCGGTGTGGGCCTGCGAGAAGCGCGACGCGGGCGCCGCGCGGTCGACGCAGCCCGACACCAGGCCGCCGGAGCCCACGGTGCCGGCACCGGTCCCGTCGGTGGCCGGCCCCGCGGCCGATGTCGCGGCAGCGCCCGAGTTGGCGGCGGTCAGGCAGTCGCCCTGATCCTGCTGCAGCGCGACATAGGCCGACGACTCGAAGTTGTTGAAAGCGGTCGAGCCCTGATCGGGCCGGTTGTAGGGGTCGCCCGGGATCGCGAGCGCCGAGCATCCCGTCGCCGGGTTCACCGCGGCCGACGAGAAGTCGGCCAGGTTGCGGTTGGACGGCTGGCCGGGGATCAACCCGCAGAAGATGCCCTGGGTGCAGATGTCGCCGTAGTGGATCGGGTCGGGCGTGACGGTCGTCTCCGAGAACGTCTGGCCGCCGTCGTAGGTCGTGGCGGAGTAGTAGCGCCACTGCGCCTTCTGATCGTTGGGGTCCGTCGCGGTCGAGCCGAACCAGCCGAGCACGGCTTCGCCCTTGGCCCGGCCCCCGGCCACCGTCGGCAGCACGTTGGCGCCCAGGCCCGCGGGGTTGACCTGCACGTGGCGCCAGGTCTTGCCGCCGTCGGTCGAGGTGAACAGGTAGAGGTTCGTGCGGTTGGCATCGGCCGTGGAGAGGTGCCCGCCGATGAGCACGTACAGCTCGCCGCCACCGTCGAGGCCCTCCGCCTGGAAGATGTTGGCGACGTTCGCGCCGGTGTTCTCGTAGATCGGGTAGTCGGTGAACACCGTCTGGCCGGTGCAGCCGCCCTTGGCCACGGCCATGTACATGTGATCCAGCGCGGCACCAACGGGCGACGCCGTGGCGTCAGGCGTAGAGAACTGCACGTAGACGGTCCCGTCGGGCCCGATGACCGGCTTGGACACCAGCGTGCCGCCGGCGGGCGTGTAGTTCCCGACCGCCGGGCCACCCGGGTCGATGATCGTGCCGCACGGGGCGAACGTCTGCCCGCCGTCGTCGGAGCGCTCGATGATCGGGAAGCCGCCCGCGAAGTCGTGATAGGTCAGGTAGACCTCGCCCTTCGGGCCGCGGCTCAGCCACTCGCGGTCGTTCTCGGGCCCCTGCTGGTTGGTCGCCAGCCCGTTCGCGCAATCCGGGTAGGTCTTGCCGAAGTCGGTCGACGTGCAGATGTCGGCCGCCACCGCCTCGAGGTCGGCGACCAGGACGTGGTGGTTGCCGAGAACCTCGACGTCGGAGTCGCCGCCTCCGATGGCGGATCCGGCCAGCACGTTGGTGGGGAAGGTCAGCCCGCCGTCTGACGACGCCCAGGTGGCCACGCCCTGACTGGAGTCGGCGCCCACGACGCCGCCCACTGCGGCGGGGATGCCCTGCGGAGCGGTCACGTAGGCGTGCCCGTCGCCGGACGGATCGAAGGTCAGCGAGGGTTCGCCGCCCGGGTAGTACGGGTGGGCATTCGGGTCTCCGTGCGGGAGCTGCTGGGCGGGGCCGAAGGAGAGGGTGGCCGACGCGGTGGCCGGGGCGGCCAGCGCCGCGACGGCGGCCGCGAGGAGGAGGGTCCGGGGGCTGAGCATCCCGGAAACGTAGAGAGCGATCGGCTGGAGGGCAATGGGGAGCCGTCGCCGCGCGTCAGCGAACGGCCGCGTATCCTTTAGGGCGTCCTCGGAGTGAGACCGCGGGACCACCATCGCCCCCTGGAGTGCGACCGCGGGGGCCCAAACCCGAAAGGACCTACATCTCAATGCCTGAAGCCGTGATCGTCGACGCGATCCGTACCCCGATCGGTCGAGCGTTCAAGGGATCGCTCAAGGACGTCCGTGCGGACGACCTGGCCGCCGTCCCCCTCAAGGCGCTCCAGGAGCGCAACCCCGATGTCGACTTCGCCGAGACCGGCGACGTCATGATGGGCAACGCCAACGGCGCCGGGGAGCAGGGCTACAACATCGGCCGCAACGCCGCGTTGCTGGCCGGCATCGACCACCACGTGCCCGCGTGCACGCTGAACCGGTTCTGTGCGTCGTCGCTGCAGACCATCCGGATGGCCTTCCATGCCATCAGGGCGGGTGAGGGCGATCAGTACATCGCCGCCGGCGTCGAGGCCGTCTCCCGGGCGGGGGGCATGGACTTCGAGTTTCACCCCAAGCTCGACGGCTCGGAGGGCTCGGCGTACAACGTCTACATTCCGATGGGCCTGACGGCCGAGAACGTCGCGGAGCGCTGCAACGTCTCCCGCGAGGCACAGGATGAGTGGGCCGTCACGTCGCAGACCCGCGCCGTCGACGCCCGCGAGTCGGGGCACTTCGACAAGGAGATCGTCGGAGTCGAGACCCCCGACGGCACCGTCACCCAGGACGACGGCCCCCGGCCCGGGACCACGATGGAGAAGCTCGCCGCGCTGCAGCCGGCGTTCAAGCCCGACGGCACCGTGACCGCCGGCAACTCCTGTCCGCTCAACGACGGCGCGGCCGCGGTGCTCGTGATGAGCGAGGAGAAGGCCAGCTCGCTCGGCCTGAAGCCGCGCGCGCGGATCGTCGCGTCCACGGTCGCCGCGATCCGGCCCGAGATCATGGGCCTCGGCCCGATCCCGGCCATCAAGGCGCTGCTCGAGCAGACCGGGATGACGATCGACGAGATCGACATCGTCGAGATCAACGAGGCCTTCGCGGCGCAGATCGTGCCGTGCATGGAGGACCTCGGGATCCCGGCCGAGAAGCTCAACCCGTTCGGCGGCGCGATCGCGCTCGGCCACCCCTTCGGGATGACCGGGGCGCGCATCATGACCACGCTGCTCAACGGCCTGGAGACCACCGGCGGCAGGTACGGCATCGAGTCGATGTGCGTGGCCGGCGGGATGGGCCAGGCGATGCTGGTCGAGCGCCTGAACTAGCGGCCTCCGGCACCCCCAGCGGACGACGGGCAGCGCCGGCGATGCGGCCGGCGCTGGCCGTCAACCGATCTCGATGATCTCGCTCTCTCGCGCCAGCGACAGGTGCGCATCGCCGCGCCAGGACGCCTGCGCCTCCTCGGCGACCGCGTCGAGCATCTGGTCGTCGTGGCCGGGATCGTGGTGGAAGAGCGCCACGCGCTCGGCCTCAGTCCGGCGCGCGAAGCCCAGGGCGTCGGCGACCAGGCTGTGGCCCCAGCCGACGGTCAGCGCGTACTCGGCCTCCGTGTACTGCCCGTCGTGGATCAGCAGCGACGCGCCGGCGGCCAGCCCGTAGCCCGAGATCCACTCGCTCGGGTCGCGGTCGAGGTCCTGGCCGAGGCCGGGCTCGTGGTCGGGGATGTAGGCCAGCGTCGCGCCGGCCTCCTCGATCCGGTAGCCGAGCGTGGGGCCGCGGTGGACGACCTGCGTCGCCCGCACCTGTGCATCGCCGACCCGCCAGCCCTCGGGCGAGCACTCCCTGAAGGTGACCCGCGCGGGCAGCTCGCGGATCTCCACGGGCGACAGCGGGGCTGAGAGGTAGCGGGCCAGCCGGCCCCGGAGGTCGCCCGGGCCCGGCGGGCCCCAGATCGTGACGTCGGCCTCCGGGTGAAACAGCGGCGCGAAGAACAACAGCCCCGAGATGTGATCGAGGTGCAGATGGGTCAGCAGGATGTGGATCGGCTCGGCGACCGGGTCGATCGTCGCGCCGAGCGTGCGGATCCCGGTGCCGGCGTCGAGCACCAGCCGCCCGCCGCCCGCGAGCTCGACGCTGACGCAGCTCGTGTTGCCGCCGTAACGCAGCGAGCCCGCCTCGGCCACCGGGACCGACCCGCGCACGCCCCAGAAGCGAACCCTCACCGCGCCACCGGCCAGAAGACGACGAGGGCGCCGTGGAAGTCGCCGCCGGAGACGAGCGGCACCGCGCTGGTCTCGACCTCGACGATCTTGCCCTGGTCGGTGCAGATGTGGAAGCGGCCGTGGGCCGGGCGCCCCTCGCGCAGCGCGACCGTCAGCGGCATGTCCTCGCTGTCGATCACGTTGCCCTGGGCATCCACCGGGCCGATGGCGTTCCACTGCTCGCGTGTCAGGCGGCCGGTCTCCTCGAAGCGCTTGCCGAGCATGTCGCCGGCCGCCTCGTTGAAGAAGACGAGAATCCCGTCGTCGTTGACGAGGAACGATGGTGTCTCCAGCACCGACATCAGGTTGCGGGCGAGGATCAGGTCCAATGGCTGTTGGGCAGGGGCCATTAGCGGGCATATTGCCGCATCGGGGCAAGTTGCCATGGGCGGAGACGTTCAGGAGGGCATGCGCTGCCGCCTT
>JAWVFY010000164.1:0-7190 GCA_033855575.1 Solirubrobacteraceae bacterium | reverse complement strand
CGGGGGTCTGTCAGTAGTGCAGAAACAGGCCCCTACCGTCGGCCGGCTGCTCACGATGGTGCTGTTCGCACTGTCGTGCTTCGGGCTGCTGCTGTTCCTGTGGCTGGCCTTCGGCGGCCCGGTCCCGCTCAAGCCGAAGGGCTACCGCTTCCACATCGCGTTCCCGGAGGCCACGCAGCTGGCCGAGCAGGCCGACGTCCGGATCGCCGGCGTGTCGATCGGCAAGGTCACCCACAAGGACATCGACGTCAAGGGCCACCCCAACACGACGGTCGCGACGATCCAGCTCGACACCAACGCCGCGCCGCTGCACGCCAACGCCCGGGCCATCCTGCGCCAGAAGACGCTGCTGGGGGAGACCTACGTCGAGCTGACGCCCGGCACCAACAGCGCGCCGAAGATCAAGGAGAACGGCTGGCTGGCCGACGGCCAGGTGCGCAAGACCGTCGAGCTCGACGAGATCTTCCAGGCGCTGGACCCGGTCACGCGCCGCGCGTTCCAGACCTGGCAGCAGGACCTGGCCAAGGGCATCACCGGCCGGGGCACCGCCCTGAACGACGCGCTGGGCAACCTGCCGCAGTTCGTCGCCAGCGGCGACGACGTCCTCAGCGTGCTCGACGCGCAGTCCGCCGCCGTCCGCCGGCTGGTCCGCAACACCGGCGTGACGTTCGGCGCGATCAACGCCAACCAGCGCCAGCTGCACAACCTGATCACCGGCTCGGCGGACACCTTCGGCGCGCTGGCCAGCCAGAACAACGCGCTGGCCGACACCTTCCACGTCTTCCCGACGTTCCTCGACGAGTCGCGCAAGACGTTCGTCAAGCTCGAGTCGTTCTCGAAGAACACCAAGCCGCTGATCGACGACCTGCGGCCGGTGGCCCGGGACCTCCGCCCGACGCTGCGGGCGGTCCGCAACTTCGCGCCCGACCTCGAGACGACGTTCCGCAAGCTCAACCCGCTGATCACCGCGTCGCAGACCGGCCTGCCCGCGCTGCGCGACACGCTCAACGCGACAACGCCGATGCTCGCCCAGCTGCAGCCCTTCCTCGAGCAGCTCAACCCGATCCTGCAGTACCTCGAGTACAACCAGTGGATGACGGCGGACTTCATCTCCAACGGCGCCGGCGCGATCGCCGACACCGTCCCCACGACGACCGACCAGCAGCGCGGCCACTACCTGCGCCAGTGGGGCCCGACCGGCGAGGAGAGCGCGGCGTTCTGGCCGACGCGGCCGTCGATCGACCGCGGCAACGCCTACCTGCCGGCGGTCTGGCAGGGTCCCGAGTACGCCACGCGGATGATCTTCCCCGAGGCCGACTGCGCCAACGTCGCCGCCGTGGCCGACGAGAACCAGGCCGCCGGTCAGCCGCGCCAGGTCAAGCCGGCGCCCGACGCCCAGCACTCCAGCCCGTACGACACCAACCACACGCCCGGCGGGTCAGACCCGTCGTGCTGGACCGCGCCGGCCAAGCCCGCGCCCCCCGGCAGCACGCCTGGCGAGTTCCCGCACGTCGATCAGGCCAACTACGCCGGGAAGTAGCGCTAGGCCGCGCGGACCGCGCTCTGCGCGCCGACGGGCGAGAAGGCGTCGAGGACCATGTTGGCCAGGGCGCGGTCGCCCTCGAGGTCGAGGTCGACCCGTGAGGAGGCGGGGCCGAGGGCCTCGATCCACGCGCGCTCGCTGCCTTCGACGCGGGCGCGGGCGTCAGGCGCCGCGCGCTCCTCGATGCGGACGCAGCCGCGCTCGACGACGAGGGTGTACATGCGCTGGCCGACGGTGAGCTCGACGAGGCCCGATGCCTCCGGTGCGACCTTGACCAGCCCGGGCGCGCAGCGGAACACGGCGCCGATGTCGATTGCCTCGTCGGGGCGGGGCGGGCTCCAGGCCCAGTTGTAGCCCCAGCGGGCCAGCTCGCCGACGACGGGCAGAAGCTGCGTGGCACGCTCGGTCAGCTCGTAGTCGACGCGCGGCGGGACCTCGCGGTAGCGCTGGCGGGTGAGCAGGCCGTCGGCGACCATCCGGTTCAGGCGCGAGCGCAGCTGCTCGGTCGAGATGCCCGGCAGGACACGCTGGAGCTCGACGAACCGGCGCGGGCCGGCGGCGAGGTCGCGGATGATCAGCAGGGTCCACTTGTCCCCGACGAGGTCCAGCGCGCGGGCGTCCGGCGACCACTGGTTGTAGGGGTGGCGCTTGGGGGGAGGGGGAGCAGGCATGGTGGTGTTCCGGTGCCTTTCCGCAGGCCGGGTCAGTCAGAGCCAGAGGACCATAAATGGGTGCATGGGGCCAGGGAAGGGCCGGTCGCCGATCTGGACAAGTGTTCGATGCCGCAAGTTCGGGCGTCCGGGTGCGTTGCAGGGGTAGGCAGGGCCGGGAGCCATGGGAGAACTGATCTCACTCAGCGAACGTCGTCGGCTGGCGCCGAACCGCCGCGCGGGGCGTCCGCATGCCCGCGTGGCCCGGCCGACGTTCTCGTTCGACCTCGCCCTGCCCGAGACGTACCTGGCGGCCGAGCGGGTCGACCGCTATTGCCACGGTCTGCGCTGGCAGCCCGCCTCCGCGCAGGCCGTGGGCGCCGGTTTCCAGTCGCCCGGCCGCGCCGCGGCCATGGCCGCGGCCGAGGAGCGTGCCGCCGCGCTTGGGCTTCCGCTGATCTGGCCCGACCCGTTTCCGATGGACGTGCGCCCGGCGATGCGCTGCGCCGCCCGCGCCTGCGAGCTGGGGCGCGGCGCGGCGTTCGTGCTGGCCGCCAGCCGGTTGGCGTTCTGCGGCGGCTTCGCCCTGAGCGACCCGGAGGTCCTGGCCGAGGCCGCCGCCGCGTCCGGCGTCCCGCTCGACGAGTGCCTGGTCGCCGCGGGCGAGCTCAGCCGCGACCGCGACATCGAGGCCGCCGGCCGGCGGCTGGTCGCGATGGGTGCCGACGCGCTGCCCGCGCTGCGCGTGGGCCGCCGGCTGTTCAGCGGCGAAGCCCGCCTGCCCGAGGCGCTCGCCGCCATCGCCGCCGCCGGCTGAGTTGGCGTTCACACGCCCTTCAAACCGGGTGCGCCAGCGCCCGATAGCGTCCCGCCGATGAAACGGCGGGCTCTGCTGGCGATCCTCGTGGGGGCGCTCGTCGTCGTGCCCGTCGTGCTGGCCGTCGACAGCGTCACGTCGGGCCGCATCGGGCCGCAGCTGCACCTCCTCGACAACGGGCGCCGGCTGCACCCTCTCGGCCGCCAGGTGCGGCTCGGGCAGTTCCCGACCGGCGGAGCGGTCACGCCCAACGGGCGCTGGTACTGGACCGTTTCGGCCGGCCGCGGGCAGAACGACGTGCGGATCGTCGACGTGCGCCGTCCGCGTGTCCGCCAGACGCTCGTGCTGCCGGGTGCCTCCGGCGGGATCGCCATGGACCCCGCGCACTCGCTGGCCTACGTCTCTGGCGTGGCCGAGTCGTCCTACAAGTCCCAGGCCACCCCGGCCGACGTCCCCGGCAAGGGCGGCAACGTCATCCATGTCTTCAGCTACTCGCCGACGACCGGTGTCGCGCAGCGCGCCGGCGTCATCCCGGTGCCCCCGCCCTCCGACGCGCCGGCGGTGCAGAGCTTCCCGCCCACCCCGACGACCAAGGACTCGTGGCCCGATCGCCTGGCGGTCTCGCCCGACGGCAGCAAGCTGCTCGTGCCGCTCAACCTCGCCGACGAGGCCGCGGTCGTCGACGTCAAGACCAAGAAGGTCGCCTACGTCAAGACCGGCGGCTACCCCTACGGCGCGGCCATCCTGCCTGGCGGCAAGACCGGGCTGGTCTCCAACGAGACGCCGGGCACCGTCTCGGTGGTCGACCTCGCCACGGCGACCAAGATCAAGGACATCACGGTCGGGCCGCACCTCTCGCACCCCGAGGCCATCGCGGTGGACCCCAAGGCTGACCGGGCCTACGTCGCGCTGGCCAACTCCGACCAGGTCGCGGTCATCGACACCAAGACGTTCGTCCTGTCGGCGACGATCGCGGTCGGCCGAGTCGAGGGGCTGGGCACGTCGCCCGTCGCGCTGACGGTGACGCCCGACGGCCGGCGCCTGCTGGTGGCGCTGGCCGGCACCGATCAGATCGCCGTCGTGGCCCTGCCTGCCCCGGGCGTCGCGGCGCCGCGCTACTCGACCGTTGCGTCGCTGCCCACCGCCCAGTACCCCGACGACGTCCAGGTCGCGGGCGGCAAGCCGCTGCGCGTGCTCTACATCTCGGGCAAGGGGCAGGGGACCGGCCCGAACCTCGGTGGCCCGCAGCCCAACAGCCCGCTCGACAGCGACGAGGGGATCGTCCAGACCCAGTACCTGCCGCTGCTCAACCGCGGCACGGCCGGCGTCGCCACGTTCCCCAGCGGCGCGCGGCTGCGGAGCCTGACGCGGATCGCCGACGCCGAGCCGCGCCCCGTCAACTTCCAGCAGCCGCCGATCGGCACGCCGCTGCGCCCCGATGGGCCGATCAAGCACGTCTTCTACATCGTCAAGGAGAACCGCACCTACGACCAGATCCTCGGCGACGTGGCCCGGGGCGACGGCGACCCCAAGCTCGCCCTGTTCGGCGGTGACATCACGCCCAACGCGCACGCGCTGGTCAACCGCTTCCCGTTGGTCGACCACCTCTACGCGGACTCCGAGGCCTCGATCGACGGCCACTTCTGGACGAGCGCAGCGAAGGTCTCCGACTACGTCAACAAGGCGTGGTTCGAGAACTACGGCGGCCGCGACCGGCCCTACGACTTCGGCGTCTTCTCGGTGACGTGGCCGAGCAACGGCTTCCTGTTCGACCAGGCCCAGCGTCAGGGCATCTCGTACTTCAACTATGGCGAGGCGATCGCCGGCACGGTGCCCCTGACCGACAAGGACCGCACGCAGGCCGAGACGCAGGCTGTCATCGACAAGTTCCAGCACTCCGACCTGGGTGCCGCGGCGGTGGGCAACGTCGTGCCCGCCGGCCAGTGCTACCCCAACGACGCGTCGATCGGCCACGACGCGATCACGTCGGCGGCGCTGGACAAGGTGCCCGTGACCAAGCGGTCAGACGAGGTCTACGACACCTCGGTGCCGCCCGGCGCCAAGCCGCTGGCCGAGTCGCGCTACGACTGCTTCGCGAAGCGCTTCGCCTCCCAGCTGGCCACCGGCTCGGTGCCGGCGTTCAACTACATGGTCATGTCCAACGACCACACCGAGGTGCTGACCGCCGGCGCGCGCACGCCGCGGGCGATGATCGCCGACAACGACGAGGCGGTCGGGCGCGTCGTCGATCTCATCTCGCACTCCTCGATCTGGTCCTCGAGCGCGATCTTCGTCATCGAGGACGACTCCCAGGACGGCCCCGACCACGTCGACGCCCACCGCATCCCGGCCTACGTCATCAGCCCGTACGCCAAGAACGCGGTGATCCACGATCGCTACGACATGCTCTCGGTCATCCGCTCCTTCGAGCTGATCCTCGGGATGCGCCCGCTCGGCCTCTACGACGCGCTGGCCACGCCGATGTACGACGCGTTCAGTCCGACGCCCGTCAACTCGGCGCCCTACACCTACATCCCGGCCAAGGTCCCGCTCGTCGAGTACAACCCCGCGGGCACCGCCGGCGCCCGCGCATCGGCCCAGCTGCCGCACTGCCTGGACTGCGAGTCGCGCCGCACGGAGGACGCGCTGCTGTGGAAATCGATCCACGGGTGGCGCTCGGCCCCGCCGCCGCCGGGGCCCAACGCGCAGATCGCGCACGACGCGGCCGACGGCTGAGCAGACCGCCGCGCACCCGCGGCACAAACCCCTCACAATGTGGCCCATGGAGCGCTCGCCGCTGCGCTGGCTGTACCGCAGGCTGGGCCCCCGGTACCCGCGGCTGCTGCTCGCCCTGCAGTACCAGTTCGCCCACCTCGTGGCGCTGGGCGGTGTCGGCCTGCTGGCGCTCTACCAGAAGATGCCGACCGGCCAGGTCCTGCGGATCCTGCTGGTCAGCGAGGCGCTGGTCCTGGTCGACAACACCTTCTCGCTGCGCGCGACGTTCTGCCTGATCCGTCCCGCCGACCCGTGGCTTCGCGGGCGCCGCACGCCGGAGACCGCCGTCGTCGCCTGGCGCGCGCTGGCCGGGCTGCCGCTGGACTTCCTCAGGGCGCTGCGCTTCGCCTGGATCGGCGTGAGCATCCTGCCGATCTCGCTGTACATCTACTTCGAGCTCGGCCGGCCGGGGATCGCCACGCTGGCCATCCTGATCGCGGGCACCGCCGTGGTCCTCATGTACGGCGTGTTCCTGCGCTTCTTCATGACCGAGCTGATCCTGCACCCGGTCGTCGCCGAGATCGCCGAGGACCTCCCCGACGGTGCGGAGCTGGGCAAGCGGACCGTGCCGCTGAAGTGGCGGCTGCTCGCGGCGCTGCCGGCGATCAACATCATCACCGGCGTGACCGTCGCCGGCCTGTCGGGTGGGGGGCATCGGTCGCTGGAGGACCTCGGGATCAACGTGCTCGTGGCGATCGGCGTGGCCTTCACGATCTCCTTCGAGCTCTCGGTTCTGCTCTCGCGCAGCATCTTGCAGCCGCTCGGGCACCTGCGCCGCGGGACCGAGCGCGTCGCCGCCGGCGACCAGTCGGTCCGCGACCCGATGACCGGCACCGACGAGGACGGGCGGCTGGCCGGCTCGTTCAACGAGATGCTGCGCGGGCTGCAGGAACGCCAGGCTCTGCACGAGGCGTTCGGGGCATTCGTCGACCCGCAGGTCGCCGACCGGGTGCTGCTCGAGGGGACGTCCTTCGAGGGCGAGGAGGTCGAGGTCACGACGATGTTCCTCGACATCCGCTCGTTCACCGCGTTCGCCGAGCAGTCCAGCGCGCGCGAGGTCGTCGCTCGCCTCAACGAGTTCTACGAGCTGATCGTGCCCGTGCTCGTCCGGCACGGCGGCCACGCCAACAAGTACGTCGGCGACGGCCTGCTCGGCGTGTTCGGCGCTCCCGATCGGCTCGAGGACCACGCCGACCGCGCGGTCGCCGCGGCGATCGAGATCGCGCTGCTGGTGCGCGGCCGCTACGGCGACGAGCTGCGGATCGGCGTCGGCATCAACTCCGGCCCGGTGGTCGCCGGCACGGTGGGCGGCGGCGGCCACGTCGAGTTCACCGTCATCGGGGATCCGGTCAACACCGCCGCGCGTGTCGAGGAGGTCACGCGCCAGACCGGCGACGACATCCTG
>JAWVFY010000163.1:0-2803 GCA_033855575.1 Solirubrobacteraceae bacterium | reverse complement strand
AGCGGGTTCTGGATGAGGATGTTGTCGTCCGGGACGACGTAGTCGACCTTCTCGCCCTTCTGCTGTGCCGTGATCGCCTCGTTCTCGTAGGAGATGAGGACGTCGCCCTGGCCGGAGGTGAAGGTCTGCAGCGCGTCGCGGCCGCTCTTGGGCTGGACCGTCACGTGCTGGGTGAGCAGCGTCTTGACGAACGGCAGCCCCCCATAGACGTAGGCGCCCAGGAGGTTCCACTTCGCCGCGCCCGAGGTGAACGGGTTGGGGGTGACGACCTTGACGCCCGGCTTGATCAGGTCTGACCAGTTGTGGATGCCCTTCGGGTTGCCCTTGCGCACGATCAGCGCGACCACCGAGTCGGTGACGAAGCCCTTGTGCGGGTTGTTGGCCCACGTGGGCGCGACCAGGCCGGCCTTGACCAGGCGCGTCATGTCGGGGGCGAGCGAGAACTCGACCACGTCGGCGGGCAGTCCGCCGGCCACCGCACGGCTCTGGTCGCCGCTGGCGCCGTAGGACTGGTCGAAGCCGACGCCCTTGCCGGCGGCGGTCTTCTGGAAGGCGGGGATGGCGTCGTCGTAGACGACCTGCGGCGTCGAGTAGGCGATCAGCGAGAGCTTGGTGGAGCCGCTCGAGCTGGCGCCGCCGCCGTTGTTGGTGTCCGAGGCCCCGCCGCAGCCGGCTGCGGTCAGGCCGGCCACCGCAAGCAGGGCAGCGATCAGGATTCGGGGTCTCATTTGTCCTCCAACTCAGTAGGGATGGGAGACTTTAGCAATTCCCCACTTTGTCGGTTGGAAAGGGTCGATGGACCCTCCGGGAAGCCCGCCGCAGGTCGCGCTAGGGTCTCCCGCCCCCATGAAGCACCCCGTCGAGACCTTCACCGCAGACGAGCAGGCCCGCCTGGCCCCGCACGTCACGAACCTCGATCTGCCGGTCTTCGCGCTGGTCAACCTGCCCGAGACGGTCAAGGGGGCGCTGTTCGCCCGGTACTCCCGCTATCCGGGCACCCTGCGGCGGCTGTTCCTCGACGAGTTCGCCGACTCCGTCGCCGCCGGCGGCCCGGCACAGACCTGGGACGGCGACGAGGGCGAGCGCGCGGCCCAGCTCTACGAGACGATCTTCCTGGGCTACGGCGACGACTCCGTCGCCCAGCTCGGCGGGGCCCACGTGGCCTGCGAGTGGGTCTCCAACGTCCTGACGAAGGTGCTCCAGCGCCCCCGCCTCGGCGCCTACCTCGAGCAGTCCACCCGCTACATCGCCTACGACCAGGAGCTGCCGGGCGGCGGCTATCGCTACTACCGCGACGAGGAGATGGGCCCCGACTACGCGCGGGCGATGGACGAGGTCTTCGCGATCTACTCGGCCTCGCTGCCGCTGGTCATCGCCTGGGCCGACGAGGCGTTCCCCGCCCCGCCCGGCGAGCCGAGCGCCGCGCATCGGCGCGCCATCACCGCCAAGGCCCTGGATCTCCTGCGCGGCCTGCTCCCGGCGGCATCGCTGTCGCACATGGGCATCTACGCGACGGGCCAGACCTACGAGGGGCTGATCCTGCACCTCCTGGCCCACCCGCTGCCCGAGGCGCGCCAGTACGGGCGCTGGATCCTCGAGGCGGTCAAGGGCGTGATGCCGAGCTTCGTCTCGCGGGTGGAGCGGCCCGACCGCGGCGGCGAGTGGATCGGCTACCTCGAGGCGCGCGAGCGCGCCGCCGAGCGCTGGGTCTCGCGCCTGGGGCTCGATCGGCGGCCGGAGGACGGCGAGGGCCCGCACCGCCCGTCGGTCAAGCTCCTGCACGTCGACGGCGACGAGGAGGCGCTGCTGGCCGCCCTGCTGTTCGAGGCGGCGGGCACCGACGAGGAGAGCGTGCGGATACGCCTGGCCGCGTTGAGCACCGACGAGCGCGGCGAGCTGCTGGCCGATCTCGTCGGCGCCCGCAGCAACCGCCGCCACCGTCCGGGCCGCGGCCTGGAGGCGCTGCGCTACCGGTTCGAGATCGTCTCGGACTACGGCGCGTTCCGGGACCTGCAGCGCCACCGCATGCTCACCGTCCAGTGGCAGCGGCTGACGCCCGACCTCGGGGCCGGGGTGCCCGAGGAGGTCGTCGCGGCAGGCTGCGGCGCGGCCTACAAGCGCGCGCTGGAGGTCTCGCGCGACGCCTACGAGCGCCTGGTCGGGACAGGCCACGACCCGCGCACCGCGATGTACGCCCTGTGCCTGGGCTACCGGATCCGCTACGTGCTCGACCTCAACGCGCGCGAGGCGATGCAGATGATCGAGCTGCGCTCGGGGCGCGAGGGCCACCCCTCCTACCGCGCCGTGGCCCACGAGATGCACCGCCAGATCGCCGGCGTGCACCCCTCGGTCGCCGCGGCGATGCGCCACGTCGACGCCGACACGGAGCCGCGTCTGGAGCGGATCCTCTCGGAGATGCGCACGCAGTCCCGGCTGGACACCGTGCAGCGCGGGTAGGACCCCGCCATGGCCGACGAGGCGATCATCACGCCCTATCGCGACGGGCCGCTGATCGTCCGGGGCCCGTTCCGGATGGTCGACCAGGACGGCGCCGAGATCGAGCTCGGCCGCGAGACGGTCGCGCTGTGTCGCTGCGGCAAGTCCCGCACCCGGCCGTTCTGCGACGGCACGCACAAGCTCGTGCGCTTCACCGCGCCGAGCGGGCGCGAGGACCGGGCTACGCCGCCGCCGCGGTTCGCTCGGTCCGGGCTTCGCGAAGCGAGCTGACGCCGGCGTCCCAGGCGCCGAGCACGTGGGTCATCCAGGCCCGCTCGACCTGGACGAGCGCCCGCGCGCCCCAGAC
>JAWVFY010000162.1:0-9088 GCA_033855575.1 Solirubrobacteraceae bacterium | reverse complement strand
CCTGCGATCAGCAGGGCGTCACGCAGGCCCCCGCCGCCGGGCGCGTCGCCGTGCTCCCACTGATCGACGAAGCCCTGCTGGTAGGGCATGTGGAACATGCCGTCCTTGGGACCGATCTCGATCGTGTAGCCGTAGCCGCCGGTCGCGGTGTACGTGTCGTCCTCGGTCGTGCCGGCGGTGTCGTAGAGCTCGAAGCTGTACTGCGACGTGTAGCCGGTGGCGGCGCCCATCGCGTCGCCGATCGCCTTCATCCGCGCCTCGTCGGGCGCCTTGCCGCCGTCGTGCAGGCCGGGCGGGCGCAGCACGAGCGCCGCCACGTTGTGCAGCGTCATGAGCATCGTGACCTGGTGCGTGCGGGTGTAGTTCCACACGGCCTGGGTCTCGGGCTCCGAGCGCGGGCCGGGGCCGTGGAAGCTCTGCGACGTCGGGTCCTGGCTCGAGCCGGGGCCGCCCCAGAGGTTGCCGTAGTTGCGGTTGTTGTCGACGCCCCACTGCAGCTCGCACGGCACGCTGGGATCGGGGAACTCGCCGGAGCAGTTCTTGCGGCGGTACGCGAGGATGCCGCCGGGCGGGGCGACCGCCTCGCCGAGGTGGATCGTCGGGTCCTGGCCTGCCGGGTTGTTGTCGTTGGGGTCGATGGCCGAGTCCTGGCGCGTCGTGATGAACCCGTCGACGTTGACGACCGGCACGATCACGGTGCGCTCGTTCGCCATCAGCGAGGCGACGCGCGGATCGTCGCCCTGCTTGGCGAGCATCGTCGCGTACTCCATCGCCGCCTCCTCCGACGGCCACTCGCGAGCATGGTGCTCGCCCATCAGGAAGAAGATGGGACGCCCATCGGTCGCGTTGACGTCGTTGGCGATCTCGACGCCCTGGATGTCGCGGCCCTGGAACGTCTTGCCGATCACGACCGGCCGGGCCTTGTCCGGGTACTGCTCGACGAGCGCCTTGAGCTCGGCCTGGATGTCGCTGTACGTGCGGTAGGTGGTGCGACCCGACGGCAGCGCGGAGCGGCCGAACCTGGCGGCGCGGCGGGCGTCGGCACGGTCGCTGGCGGCCGCGAACTTCGTCATGTCGGCGACGCGCGTGGTCGTCGCGAGGCCGGACGAGGCGAGCAGGCTGCGCTGGTCGGCGCCCGCGACGAGCACGTCGGCGAAGTTGTGTCCGCGCTCGTGCGTCACGTCGAGCCCGGCGTTCTCGAGGCCCTGGATCTTGGCCTCGTCGCCGGTCACGCGGACCAGCGAGACGACGTCCTTCGACTGCTTCGGGGCGATGTCGACGAACGAGATCGCGAGCTTGGCCGTGCGGGCCCTGCCACTGCGCCGACAGGCGACGAAGTCGATCCGCTGCCCGGCCCCTGCCCAGCTCTGGACGAGCTCGTCGGAGCCGAAGCCCTTGGACGAGGCGAGCTGACGGCGCGTCGCGTGGTCGCGCACGACGAGATCCCAGTCGGACTTGCCCGCGGCGCGCAGGCGCGCGGTCACGAAGCCGGACATGGGCGCGACGTAGCGCGAGACGCTGACGCCGCGGCGCGCTGCGGCGCTCGTGGCCGAGCAGTTGCGCGGCACGGCCGTGCTCGTTGTGAGGCTGCGCCCCACGGTCGGGAGCTTGGAGAAGGTTGGAGCAGCCTGGGCCGCGGGAGCAGCGATCAGGAGCAGCAGGATCGCGGGAAGGGACCGGTTCATGGAGGCCTCAACGCAGCCCGCAGGCGAACCTTGCGGTTTCCAGGGCACCCTTGCGAACCCCGCCGCCGGGCTCGTCGCGCCTAGCTTGGCCGGATGCGTGCCGCCGCCGCCATCGCAATCGTCGCGTTCCTCGCCGGCTGCGGGGGCGGCGGCAGCTCGCCGAGCACGAAGACCGCCGCGCCGAAGGCGCCCGTCGCGCTCAGCCCGTCGGTCCCGGCTGCACCGCCCGCGGCCAAGGCGACGCCCGTGTCGCAGACGGCGTCCGGCCTCGGCATGGCAGGGTTCTGGCACCTGATCGAGGAGACGCGCGCCCAGGCCGGAAACGACACCGGGCGGCAGACCGAGCTGCTCGCCGGGCGCCTGAAGGCGCTTCCCGCACAGCAGGTCGCCGAGTTCAGCGCGATCCGCCATCGGCTCGACCAGCAGGCGTACACCTGGGATCTCTGGGGAGCGGCGTACGTGATCGAGGACGGCTGCTCGGACGACTGCTTCCGCGACTTCCGCGGCTATCTGATCTCGCTGGGGCAGAAGCCGTACGAGTCCGCGCTCAAGAACCCCGATTCGCTCGCGCCGGTCGTCCAGGACGCCGAGAAGGGCAGCTGGGAGAACGCGGACAACCCCGCACCGGACGTCTACAAGAACGCCACCGGCCAGGACATCCCGGGCGGCGACTCCGACCTCTCCGGCACTCCCCGCGGCACGCAGTGGGACGACAACCAGATCCAGCTGCTGGTGAGGCGCTACCCCGCGCTCGCGGCCCGCTTCCGCTAGGTCGTGTACTCGGCGTTGATGCGCACGTAGTCGTACGAGAGATCCGAGAAGAAGACCTCGGTCTCGTGCCCGTCGCCGGGAAGGCCCACGACGTACTCGACCTCGTCGCGCTGCACGCGCTCGGCGAGATCCTCGACGTCGTGGGGAACGACGAACCCGGCGCTGCAGACCTGCATGCCCTCGATGGCGACGTCGACGGGCAGCGGCGCGGTGTCCAGCAGCGTCCCGCCCACGGCCTGGACGATGCGGCCCCAGTTCGGGTCGCCGCCGTGCAGCGCGGCCTTCACCAGCGGCGAGTTGCCGACCGCCCGCGCGACCGCCTCGACGCCCGAGGGGTTGCCGCCGCGCACGACGACGCGGCCGACGCGCTTGGAGCCCTCGCCGTCGTGGACGATGTCGAGCGCCAGCTGGCGCAGCACCGCATCGAGCGCCTGGCCGAACAGCAGCTCGTCCTCGGACTCCGGCTCGACCCGGACGCCGCTCGCGCCGGAGGCCATCAGGATCACCGTGTCGTTGGTTGACAGCTGGCCGTCGACCGTGATGCGGTCAAAGGAGCGCTTGACGGTCACGCCCAGCAGCAGGTCGGCCGTCTCGGGCGCCAGCGCGGCGTCGGTCTGCACGAAGCAGAGCATCGTCGCGAAGTTGGGCTGCATCATCCCCGCCCCCTTTGCCTGCGCGCTGATGCGCACCGTGCCCGAGGGCAGCTCGACGGCCAGCGAGCAACGCTTCTCGAACGCGTCGGTGGTCATGATCGCCTCGGTGAACGCGGCGTCGCCGTCGGCCCGCAGCTCGCTCGAGCAGGCGAGCAGCCCCTTCATCACCTTGCGCCCGTCGAGCGGGACGCCGATCACGCCGGTCGAGCAGACGGCCACCTGGTCCTCGGTCGTCGAGGTCGCCATCGCCGCGCCGCCCTGCATGCGCGCCGCCTCGTCGAGGCCGGGGCGGCCGGTCGCCGCATTGGCGTTGCCGGAGTTGACCGCGACGACGCGCAGCCCGTCGAGCTGGGTGCGCTCCTTGGTGACGATCACCGGCGCGGCGAGCGTGCCCGAGCGCGTGAAGCGCGCGGCGGACACCGGCTCCGGCCCGTCGCAGACCAGGAGGCCGACGTCCGGCCCGCCTGACGGCTTGATGCCCGCCGCGGCGCCGGCCGCCCGGAAGCCCTGGGCGAGGCCGCTCGCCGCGGTCACGCCGTCGGGCGCCTCCACCCAGCGCGAGCGGAAGAACGCGGCCGTCACAGCAGGCCTTCGGTCTCGGGGCGCCCGAACATCAGGTTCAGGTTCTGGACCGCCTGCGAGGCAGTCCCCTTCCAGAGGTTGTCGATCGCGGCGAACACGATCGCGCGGGTCCCGTCCTGCCAGGCGTGGATGCGGCAGAAGTTCGTCTCGCGCACGTCGCGCACGCCCGGCGGCGAGGAGGCGAGCTCGATGAACGGTTCGTCGCGGTAGGCGTCCTCAAGCAGCGCGCGCACGTCGGCGCCCGCCTCGACCGTCACGTAACACGACAGGAGCTCGCCCTGGTCGAGCGGCAGCAGGTGCGGCACGAACGTCACCCGATGGCCCAGCTCCTGCTCGATCTCGGGCGTGTGGCGGTGGTTGCCGACGCCGTATGCCCTCACGTTCTCGTCGACGGCGACGAAGTGCGTCGTCTCGTCGGCCTTGCGCCCTGCGCCGCTGACGCCGGTCTTGGCGTCGATCACCACGCCATCGCCGAGCACGCCGGCCAGCGGTCCCAGCGCGAGGACGGCGGCCGTCGGGAAGCACCCAGGGCAGGCGACGATCGTGGCGTCGCGCAGCTGCTCGCGGTAGACCTCAGGCAGGCCGTAGACGGCTTCGGGGATCAGCTCCGGGTGCGGGTGCTCGACGTAGTTGGCCTCGTAGGTCGCGACGTCGCGCAGGCGGAAGTCGGCGGACAGGTCGACGACCTTCACGCCGCGCTCGTGCAGCTCGGCCACCACCGGCGCCGAGGCGCCGTGCGGGTAGGCGACGATCGCGGCGGCGACATCGCCGTGCACCTCCACGTCATAGGCGTCGAGCACGAGATCGACCCGGTGGTGGGGATAGATCTCGTCGAGACGCCGGCCGGCGTCGCTGCGCGACGTGACGGCCGCGAGCTCGAAGAACGGATGGCGATCGACGATCCGCGCCGCGAGCGCGCCCGCGAACCCGCTGGCCCCGAGGACGGCGACGCTAGCCACGCAGCTCGCCCCCCAGGCCCTCCCGTAGCGCGGCGACGATCCGCTCGTGAACCGGCGCGACGTCCTCGTCCGACAGCGTGCGGTCGGGCGCGCGGAACTCGAGGTGCAGCGCGAGCGACACGCGCCCCTCGCCCACCTGCTCGCCCGTGTAGACGTCGAAGACCTCGGCGGCCGCGAGCAGCTCGCCGCCGGCCTCGCGCACGGCCGCGAGCACGTCGGCGGCGCGGACACCGGCGTCGACGACGACCGCAAGGTCCTGGCGCAGCGACGGGAAGCTCGTCAGGTCGCGGTAGGTGGTCACCTCGGGTGCAGCGGCCGCGACCTTGCCGAGATCCACCGCGAACGCGCTGACGGTCTGGTCGATCTCCCAGGAGCGGGCCACGAGCGGATGCACCTCACCGATCCAGCCGACGCGCTCGCCGCCGACCAGCACCGCGGCGGCGCGGCCCGGATGCAGGAACGGCCACTGGCCGGCCTCCACCGACCAGTCGACGCGCAGCGTGCCGAGGACCGCCTCGAGGATCCCCTTCACGTGGAAGAAGCCGGTTTCGATGCGACGCCCGCTGACCAGCGCCGCGAGCGCGTGGTGCTCGTCGGCCAGCTCGTCGGCCGCGCGGTAGACCGTGCCCGACTCGAACAGCCCGACGTCCGGCATCCCGCGCGCGACGTTGCGGCGGGCGGCGTCGAGCAGCGACGGAAGGATCGTCGGGCGCAGGATCGACTGTGCCTCGCTGAGCGGGTTCTCCAGCGTGACGACCGCACGCAACGGGCTGTCGGCGGGCAGCCGCAGGCGGTCCAGCACCGCGGGATCGGTGAACGACCAGCCGGCGATCTCGAACAGGCCGCACCCGACCATCGCGTCCTCGGCGCGGCGGCGCACCCTCTGCTCGTGCGTGAGCCGTGCGGCGGCGACGCGCCGGCGCGCCGGAAGCGTTGCGGGAAGCTTGTCGACGCCGTCCAGGCGCGCGACCTCCTCGATCACGTCGGCCTCGCGCGTGACGTCGCGGCGTACGTGCGGCGGCGTGACGTCCAGGCCGTCGGGGGCGGGCGAGGTGTCGAAGTCCAGCGCGTGCAGGATCTCCGCCTGGCGCTCGACGGGGATCTCGGTGCCCAGCAGCGACGTCACGCGGCGCGAGCGCAGCCGGATCGGCGCCGGGTCGGGGCCGGGGCCGCCGACGTCGATCGTGCCGCCGACGGGGGTCGCACCGCAGAGGTCGACCATCAGCTGCGAGGCGACGGCCTGCGCCTCCATCGTCTGGCGCACGCTGAGGCCCTTCTCGAAGCGCGAGCTGGCCTCGGAGCGCAGGCCGAGGCGGTTGGACGTGCGGTTGATGTTCGGGCCGTTCCAGGTTGCGATCTCGATCAGCACCCGCGTCGTCTCCTCGGAGACCTCGGAGCGCTGCCCGCCCATGACGCCGGCGATCGACGTCGGCCCGTCGGCGTCGTCGATGACGACCATGTCGGAGTCGAGCGTGCGCTCGATGTCGTCGAGCGTGGTCATCTTCTCGCCGTCACCGGCGCGCCGTACCACGAGGCTGCCGCCCGCGACGCGGTCCCAGTCGAAGGCGTGCAGCGGCTGCGCCGTCAGCAGCATCACGTAGTTGCTGATGTCGATGACGTTGTTGATCGGGCGCTGGCCGGCCGCGCTCAGGCGGGCCTTCAGCCACAACGGCGACGGACCGATCGTGACGTTGTCGAATGCGCGCAGCGTGAAGCGCGGGCACAGGTCGGGGTCGCGCACCTCGACGCTCACGCCCGGGATGCCGTCGCCGGCGGGATGCGGGTCCCGGGCCCAGGGCGGCGCCTTCAGCGGGGCGCCGGTGGCCGCGTGGACCTCGCGCGCGACGCCGTAAATCCCGAGGCAGTCGGGGCGGTTGGGCGTGATCTCCAGGTCCAGCACGTCGGTACGGATCGGCAGCACCTCGATCAGCGGCGTGCCGGGCGCAGGGCCGTCGGCGAGCACCATGATCCCGTCGTGGTCGGAGCCGAGCGCGACCTCGTCCTCGGCGAGGACCATCCCCGCCGACTCCACCCCGCGCAGCTTCGCCTTGCCGAGCGTCGTGCCGTCGGGCATGACCGCGCCAGGCCGCGCGACCGCCACGGTCTGGCCGGCGGCGACGTTCGGCGCGCCGCAGACGATCTGCGACGGCTCGCCGTCGCCCACGTCGACGATGCAGACCCGGAGCCGGTCGGCGTCCGGGTGCTGCTCGGCGCTGAGCACGACGCCCACGACGAACCCGTCCACCGCGCCGACGCCGTGCGGATGGATGCCGTCCACCTCGGTGCCGGTCAGGGCCAGGCGCTCGGCGAGCTCGCGCAGCCCGAGGTCGGGCCGCACGTAGTCGTGGAGCCAGTCGACGGGGACCCTCATCCGAACTGCTCCAGGAAGCGCAGGTCGTTGTCGAAGAACAGCCGCAGGTCCGGGACCCCGTGCTTGAGCATCGCGATCCGCTCGACGCCCATGCCGAACGCGAAGCCCTGGACCTTGTCGGGGTCGTAGCCGCGCTCGCGCACGAAGCCGAACACGTTCGGGTCGACCATCCCCGAGCCGAGGATCTCGATCCAGCCCGAGCCCTTGCACAGCCGGCAGGGCGATCCGTCGCGCGCGCAGTTGAAGCACGACACGTCGACCTCGACGCTCGGCTCGGTGAACGGGAAGAAGTGCGGGCGCAGGCGGATCTCGCGCTCGTCGCCGAAGATCGCCCGCGCGAACGCGAGCAGGACGCCCTTCAGATCGGCCAGCGTGATGTCCTCGTCCACGCACAGGCCTTCTATCTGGGTGAACTGCGGCGAATGCGTCGCGTCGGAGTCGAGGCGGTAGACGCGGCCCGGGACGATGATCGAGATCGGCGGCGGCCACTGCTCCATCGCACGGATCTGCATCGGCGACGTGTGCGTCCGCAGCACCGTGTCGTCGTCGACGTAGAACGTGTCGCTGCGCGACCGCGCCGGGTGCGCCGGGTCGTGGTTGAGCGCGTCGAAGTTGTAGAAGACCGTCTCGACCTGCGGGCCCTCGACGATCGAGAAGCCCAGGCCGAGGAAGACGTCCTCGATCTCGCGCTGGGTGGCGCTGATCAGGTGGTGGCGCCCGACCGGCCGCGGCGGGTCGCCCGGCAGCGTGACGTCGACCGTGTCGGTCAGCAGGCGCGCGTCGAGCTCGGTGGACTCGAGCGCTGCGGTGCGCGCCTCGATCAGCCCCTCGAGCTCGCGGCGCACCTCGTTGGCGCGCTTGCCGACCGCACCGCGCTCGGACGGCTCGAGCTGGGCGACGCCGCGCAGCAGGTTCGGCAGCTCTGCCTTGCGGCCGAGGTGCTTGACGCGCAGCTCCTCGAGCGCGGCGGCCGTGTCGGCGGCCGCGATCTCGGCGACGGCGGCGTCGTGGATCTGTTCGATCCGCTCAAGCATCGGCGCCGACCCTAGACCACTCGTAGAGGGCGACCGTCGCGGCCATCGCGGCGTTCAGCGACTCCGAGCCGATCGGGATGTGGCGGACCTCGTCGCATGCCGCCACGACATCCGCCGGCAGGCCCTCGCGCTCCGCGCCGACGACCAGCGTCCCCGTGGCGGGGCCGCGCAGCGGTTCGCCCTCGCGCGCGACCAGCGCGATGCGCGGCCCCGGCAGCTGCGCGATGTCGTCCACGCGCGCGACCGGGACCTCGAAGATCGCGCCCATCGAGGCGCGCACCGCCTTCGTGCCGAACGGGTCGGCGGTCTGCGGGCCGATGGCGACCGACCCGGCGCCGAACGCACGCGCGCTGCGCAGGACGGTGCCCACGTTGCCGGGATCCTTGACGCCCCACAGCGCGACGCAGACCGGGCCGACGGGCTCGGCCCAGCGCTCCTCGTAGACGGCGAGCTCGCGCGTGCCCGAGCCCAGCGAGGACACCTTCGCCAGCGCGGACTCCTCGACGTCGACGCCCGCGCGCAGGCGCACGACCGGCTGCCAGCCCGCCGCCTGCGCCGCCGCCACCAGATCCTCGCCCTCGGCCACGAAGCGGCCGTCCTCACGCTTGCGGTGAAGCCGCTTGATGTCCTTGAGGAGCTGGTTGTGGTGGGAGGTGATCACGGTTCGGGCAACAAAAAGGGCGCCCAGTGGGCGCCCGAGAGGTCTTCGGCTGTCGGCGGTGGCCTGCTAGGCAGCAGCCGCCGACGCCGCCTCGCGGGCGGTCTCGGCAAATCGGCTGAACGTCTCGGGATCGCGCACGGCGATGTCGGCGAGCACCTTGCGATCGAGCTCCACGCCGGCCAGCTTGAGGCCGTGCATGAACTGGCCGTAGCTCATGCCGTTGAGGCGGGCCGCGGCGTTGATGCGGGTGATCCAGAGGCGGCGGAAGTCGCGCTTGCGGTTGCGCCGGTCGCGGTACGCGTACGCGTCCGCCTTCATCAGCGCTTCCTTGGCCCGCTTGTAGTTCGAGTTCGCCTCGCCGCGGAAGCCCTT
>JAWVFY010000161.1:0-6353 GCA_033855575.1 Solirubrobacteraceae bacterium | reverse complement strand
CGCCGGGCTCGCCCAGCGCATCGTCAACGAGGGCGGCCGGGCGGTTTCGCTCCCCACCGACGTCTCCGACGAGCGCTCGGCGCGGGCGTTCGTCGAGCACGCCTACGAGCAGCTCGGCGGCCGCGACGGTCTGGTCAACAACGCGGGCGTGATGCTGCGGGGCCCGGTGCTCAATGCGCCGACCGAGGAGTGGCGGCGGATGATCGACGTCAACCTCCTGGGCCTGTTGTACTGCACCCACGCGGCGCTGCCCGTGATGCTCGAAGAGACGGATCCCACCCACCCGCGTGACATCGTCAACGTCTCGTCGGTCGCCGGGCGGATCGCGCGAGCCGGCTCGGGCGTCTACAACATGACCAAGTGGGGCGTGGGGGCGTTCTCGGAGGCACTGCGCCAGGAGGTCACCGCGCAGGGCATCCGGGTGACGATCGTCGAGCCGGGCGCCGTCGCCACGGAGCTGCCCGGTCACAACCGCCCGGAGATCCTCGAGATGATCGCCAGCAACTTCGCCGGTGTGACGCCGCTGGACGCCGACGACATCGCCCGCGCGATCGTCTACGCGCTCTCGCAGCCGCCGAACGTCTCGATCAACGAGATCCTCGTGCGGCCGACGGCGCAGGTTCGGTAGACGACCAAGCCAGAGGGGACCCGGCTCCGCCGGGGGCGGATCCGCCGGCCTCGCCGCTACTGCGGCCATGACCGACGAAGCCGCCACGCTGCTGGTCGTCGAGGACGACGACGCGACCCGGACCTTCCTGGCCGACAACCTGACCGCCGACGGCTACGAGGTCCTCGTGGCCGAGTCGGCCGCCGACGGACTGCGTCTGCTGGAGACCAAGTTCCCCGACGTGGTGCTGCTCGACGTCGGTCTGCCCGGCGTCTCCGGGCTGGAGCTGCTGCGCCGCGTGCGCGACTCCGACGGCCTGGCCACCCGCGCGAACGCCGCCGTGCCGGTGGTGGTGCTCTCGGGCCGCGACTCCGAGCTCGACCGCGTCCGGGCCTTCGAGGCCGGCGCCGACGACCACGTCGGCAAGCCGTTCTCCTACGGCGAGCTGCGGCTGCGCATCGCCGCGCTGCTGCGGCGCCTGGACGGCGGCGCGCATCGCGGGGGGCGCCTGCGGGTGGGCGACCTGCAGGTCGACGCCGCCTCGCGCGAGGTGCTGCTGCGCGGGCGGCGGATCGAGCTCTCCCAGAAGGAGTTCGCGTTGCTGCGCACGCTGGCGTCGTTCCCGACCAAGGTGTGGACGAAGGAGGAGCTGCTGCGGACCGTCTGGGGCTTCCGGTCGATGGGCGCGACGCGGACGCTGGACTCGCACGCCTGCCGGCTGCGCCAGAAGCTCGGGGCCGACGGCGACAAGTTCGTCGTCAACGTCTGGGGCGTCGGATACCGGCTGGTCGATCCGGCCCCGGTGGCCGATCCGCTGCGGCCCAGCTCACGGCGCGGGCGCTTCACCGTGGCGGAGCCGGGGTTGGTGGCGTGATGCCGGCCGGCGTGCTGGTGGCGGTGGCAGCGTGTGGGCTCGCCCTGTGGATCGTCGAGTGCCGGCGGCGCCGGACGGTGGCCGAGCTCGTGGCGCGCGCCGCTCACGAGCTGCGCGGGCCGCTGGCCGCAGCTCATCTGGGCCTGCAGACGCTCGGCCGTCAGCCGGGTGTGCAGCGGTGGCGCTGCGTGGCAGTGGACGTTCAGCTGCAGCGCGCCGCGCTGGCCGTCGCCGACCTGGCGGCGGCACCCCTCGGGGCCCGGGCCCCCGACGCCCCGGGCGTGGTCGATGTGGGCCGGCTGCTCGAGGAGCAGGTGAGCGCGTGGCGGCCGATGGCGGCTGCCTACGGCTGTGAGCTGCTGCTCGCGCCGGTCGCGCCGGGCTCGGTGGTCCATGGCGACCGGCTGCGGCTCGGGCAGGCGATCGGCAACGTGCTGGCCAACGCCGTCGAGCACGGCCACGGCAGCATCGAGCTGTCCGCGCGCGAGCTCGACGGCCGCGTGCGCATCGAGGTCGTCGACGACGGTCCGGGGCTACCCGCCCCGGTGGCCGACCTCACGGCCCGCCCGCGGGCCGGGCGCGGTCGACGAGGGAGGGGCCTGGCGATCGCGGCCGACATCGCTCGGCGCCACGGCGGCCGGCTGGCGTCGGCGCCGTCGGATCGCGGCGCTCGGCTGGCGCTCGACCTTCCGGTCGCGGCCAAGTCGACGGTGGGGGGCCGGTGAGCCGTCGCCGGCGCGCGATGCTGCTCGGCGCCCTGGCGCTCGTCCTCGGTGCGCTGGCCGCGTCGGACGTGACGAGGCGCGAGAGCGCGCTGGCTCGCAGTATCGGGCCGGTGACCCAGGTCGTCGTGGCACGCGCCGCCCTGCCCGCGGGCGCCCGCCTGACCGCACGGCGGCTGGCCGTGCGGGCCGTGCCGCAGCGCTATGCCCCGGCGGGCGCCTTCGCCGAGCCGGCGCAGCTCGCCGGCCTGCGGGCCGCGGTCGCGGTGCCGGCAGGGGCCGATCTGGTTGCCGCCGTCGTCGACGACGGTTCGGCGCCGCCGCCCGGCGCGCCCGTGCGGCCGGGGGAGCGGGTCGCCGACCTCGTGGCCACCGGATCGCTGCAGCTCATCCAGCCCGGCTCGCGGGTCGACGTCGTCGTCACCCGCGGCGGCGACGGCGCGCCGGGCAGCGCGCGCCTGGCGCTCGAGGACGTGGAGGTCCTCGCCGCGTCGCCGGCCAACGGCGGGCACAGCGACAGCAGCACGCCGCAGGTCGCTGTCTCGCTGCGCGTCACTGTGCGCCAGGCCGTCTACCTCGCCGCGGCGCAGTCGTTCGCCCGCGACATCCGGTTGCTGCCTCGCGCGGCCGGCGATGACCGGCGCGGCGCCGCCGGGACCGTGGTCGGGGCAGGGCTTCGCTGATGCCGATCGCCCGCCTTCGCCTCCGGCACCTGCTCAGCGCACTTGCCCCGCTGCTCGGGTCGCTCGTGTGGGTCGGGCCGGCCCGCGGTGATCTGGGACCCGTCGCGCTGGGCTGCGCCGATGTCGTCTTCATCGGCGCCCGAGCGTCGGGCGAGGCTCGCGTCCCGTTCGACGGCATGGGCGCCGCGGTCGACCGCATGGCGGGAGCGCTGCGTGTCCGGCTGGCCGCTGCCGGGCTGACGATGCACGCCGAGGCCGTTCCCTATCCGGCCGAGCCGACCAGCGACCTCTACCTGTTCTGGCGCGGGCGGATCCGCACCTACTTCCGCAGCATCGACGCCGGCGCGCGCGCCACGGTCGCGCTGGCCGACCGCGCCGTCCGCGCGTGCCCGGGGGTCTCCCTCGTCCTCGGCGGCTACTCGCAGGGAGCGATGGCCGTCCACCAGGCCGAGCGGCGCATGGCGGTGGGCGGAGATCCGGCCCTGGGCCAGATCGCCGGAACGCTGCTGCTGGGTGACGGCGACCGAGTCTTCGGCACCCGCGCCCGTCGCTTCGGCACCGCGTCGGTCGAGGCCGTCGGCATCAGGACCTACGTCCTGCCCGGCAACGGGCACGACGTCGCTCTGCCCGAGGGGACCGCCGACATCTGCGACGCGGGCGACCTGATCTGCGACTTCGGCATCCGCGAGCTCGGCGGCCTGGCGGCCATCCGGCGGGCGATCGGGGTGCACGCCGCGTACGCGCCGCGCCATGGCACCGGCCGCTACAGCCCGCTGCTGGGCACGGCCGCCCGGTGGGTCGCGCGCCGCGTGATCCGGATGCGGGTGCCGGCGGCGGTGGTGCGGCCCGGTCCCACGCTGATCGACGCCGGGATCGGTGCGACGTTCACCCGCTGGGCGGCTGCCACGGGTCAGCCGGTCGACGTCGAGGACCACGTCCCCGCCGGGTTGCCGCGCTACGCGTGCGCCGTGGTGCTGCTGCCGGCCGACGTGTCCGAGCGCGAGACCGCGCGGCTCGGCGAGTACCTGCGAGTGGGCGGGACGGTGGTGGCGGTCGGCGAGCGGGCGGACGGCGGGCGCTTCTCGCGCGCCGACGCCGCGCTGACCGCCCTGGCCGCGCGCCTGGGCATCGGGCTGGCGCTCGCCGACACCGCGGTGGACCCCGGGGGCGCCGTCACCTCACGGATCGCGGACGATCTGCTCACCGCGGGCGTCGCCTCGCTGGGCTACGACTGGGCCGCGACGATCGACGTCGCCGGCGCCGGACGGCCGCTCGCCCAGACCGCTGACGGCACCGGCACGCTGATCGCTGCCGCCGCTGTGGGGGCGGGGACGTTCGTACTGGCCGGGGACTCCAACCTCGTCACCGACGACGACGTGGGCGGTTACGACGATCACGACAACGGTCGCCTCGTGCGCGACCTGTGCGGGTGACGCGATGACGGGGCGGCCGCCGCCGCTGACGCCCGACGCGATGGACGCCCTGGCGACGCGGCTGCGCGAGCGGCTGCTGCGCGAGGCCGCCGACCCCGACGCCGCCCCCGATGGCGACCTCACGAGGCGGATCAGCGCGCTGGTCGATCGCGAGGCGGCGGTGCTCGGTCCGCAGGCCCGGGCAGAGCTCGCGCGCCGGGTGGCCGAGCGCTCGTTCGGCCTCGGCCCGCTCGAGCCGCTGCTGGCCGATCCCGAGGTCGACGAGGTCGTCGTCAACGGCGCCGGCGCGGGCGGTCGCGTGTGGGTCGAGCGGCGCGGCCGGCTCGAGCCGACCGACGTCGCGTTCGCGGGCGAGGCGGAGCTGCGCAACGCCATCGAGCGGATCCTCGCGCCGCTGGGCCGGCGGGTCGACGAGTCCGAGCCGCTCTGCGACGCACGGCTGCCGGACGGGTCGCGGGTCAACGTCGTGCTGCCGCCGCTGGCGGTCGACGGGCCGGCGCTGACCATCCGCCGCTTCCGCCCGCGTGGGTTCACGCCGCAGGAGCTGGTGGCGGCGGGGACCTGGAGCGACGGCCTGCACGACGTCCTGGAGGCGGCCGTCCGCGACCGGTTGAGCATCATCGTCAGCGGCGGCACGGGCTCGGGCAAGACCACGACCCTCAACGCCCTGTCGGCGTTCGTGCCGTCCGGTGAGCGGGTGGTGACGATCGAGGATACGGCGGAGCTGCGCCTCCAGCAGCCCCACGTCGTCCGGCTGGAGGCGCGGCCCGCCAACGTCGAGGGCCGGGGCGAGGTCACCGTGCGACGGCTGGTCCGCAACGCGCTGCGGATGCGGCCCGACCGGATCGTCGTGGGCGAGGTCCGCGGCGGCGAGGCGCTGGACATGCTCGCGGCGATGAGCAGCGGCCACGACGGTTCGCTGTCGACGGTCCACGCAGGCTCGCCGGAGGAGGCGCTGCGCCGGATCGAGACGCTCGCGCTGATGGGTGGCGTCGACCTGCCCCACGCCGCCATCCGCGACCAGGTGGCCGGCGCGATCGACCTGGTCGTCCACCAGGCGCGGCTGCCCGACGGGCAGCGGCGCGTGGTGTCGGTGGCCGAGGTGATCCGCGTGGCCGGCGGCCCGGCGACCCGAGAGCTCTACGCGATGCGCGCCGGGCGGCCCCGCTGGCGGATGCCGTGCGGCGCTGGGTCAGAGCGCGCGCGCAGCGCGTCGGCGCTGCTGGCGCGCCTGGCCGGCGGCGAGTCCGCGCCGGCGGCGTGATGGCCGGCGCCGGCGCACTGCTGGCTGCGGGCGCGGCCGTCTGCGGCGTCGGGGCCGCCTGGTCGGCCGTGAGCGCCGCCGACCACGGGCTGGGCCAGCTGCTGGCGGCAATCGGCCCCGACGGGATGGCGGCCCGGCTGCTCGCCCCGCTGCGCGCCGGCCGCGAGGCCAGCCGTGACGAGCGCCGGCGGCTGGTGCTCGTCGGCGCGATCGCGCTGCTGGCCGCCGGCTGGCTGCTGGTCGGCCCCGTCGCAGGCGTGCTGCTGGTCGCCGCTGCCCCGCTGCTGGGGTCCCGCTTGCTGGCGGCGGCTCGCCGTCGCCGCGGGGAACGTCTCGCCGATGCGGCGCCGCTCGTGGCTCGGGCGATCGCCGATGCCCTGGTGGGCGGCCACTCTGTGCGCGGCGCCCTGGGCGAAGCCGCTCGGGGCGGCGTGGGCGGGCCCGCGGTGGCCGAGCTGCGGCGGGTGGCGGCGGAGCTCGCGCTCGGTGACCCGACGGAGGTGGTCCTGGAGCGCTGGCGGGCGCGCGCGGGCCACGCCGCCTACGACGCGATCGCCGCGGCGATCCTCCTCCAGCGCGAGTCAGGTGGCGACCTGGCGCTGCTGCTCCGCGGGCTGGCGGGTTCGCTGGAGGAGCACGTCCGTCCGAGGGAGGAATCACGCCCATGCGCCTGCCTCGTGATCTGGCTATGAGACTGCTATGGCGCGGTGACCGCCCAGGAGCCCTGCGCGATGGTGTCGCCGGCATTGTTGGCGACGGCTTGTACGGCC
>JAWVFY010000160.1:0-2836 GCA_033855575.1 Solirubrobacteraceae bacterium | reverse complement strand
GCGATGGCCGCCGGCAAGCACGTGGTGACCGCCAACAAGCAGCTGCTCAGCCGCCACGGCGAGGAGCTGTGGAGCGCGGCGCGCGAGCACGGCGTGCAGCTGCGCTACGAGGCGGCGGTCGCCGGCGTCGTGCCGGTCATCCGCGTGCTCAACGAGTCGCTGGGCGCCGTGCACATCGACCGCATCCACGGGATCGTCAACGGCACCACGAACTTCATCCTGTCGGAGATGGCTCGCACGGGCATGGCCTACGAGGACGCCTTGGCCGAAGCGCAGCGGCTGGGCTACGCGGAGGCCGACCCGACCGACGACGTCACCGGCCGCGACGCCGCCGCCAAGATGGCGATCCTGGCCCGGCTGGCGTTCAACACGCCGGTCCACCTCGACGATGTGCGCTACCAGGGCATCGAGGAGATCACCGGCGAGGACATGGCCTACGCGCAGGAGCTCGGCCTGGGGCTCAAGCTGATCGGGACGGCCGAGCGGGTGACGGGCGGGCTCAGCGTCCGCGTGCATCCCGCCTTCCTCTACGGCGGCCATCCGCTGGCGTCGGTCGACGGGCCGTTCAACGCGGTGACGATCGAGTCGCCGGCCATCACCGAGATCACGCTGAGCGGCCCGGGCGCCGGCGGTCCGCAGACCGCCAGCGCGGTGCTGGGCGACGTGGTCAGCGCGATGATCCCGCCCGCCTCCACGCCTCCGGCGATCGACGTGCTGGAGATCGTTGCCGACGTCGAGTCGGCCTTCTACCTGTACCTCGAGGTGGCCGACCGCCCCGGTGTGCTCGCCCAGGTGGCCGAGCTGCTCGGTCTGCAGGGGGCGTCGATCAAGTCGGTCGTCCAGAAGGGGCTGGGCGAGAACGCGCGGCTGGTCATGGTCGTCCACCCACTGCTGGAGTCGCGGTTCTTCGCCGCGGTCGAGCTGATCGGGCGGCTGGACTTCGTGCGCTCCAAGCCGCGGGCGATCCGGGTCATCGAGGAGCAGTTCGGGTAGATGCCGGGCGTCATCGAGCGCTACCGCGACCGGCTGCCCTTCGCCGCCGGCGACCCGGTGGTCTCGCTCAACGAGGGCTCGACGCCGCTGGTCTTCGCCCCGCAGCTCTCCGAGCGGGTCGGCGCGGAGGTCTTCCTCAAGATCGAGGGTGCCAACCCCACGGGCTCGTTCAAGGACCGCGGGATGACCTGCGCGGTGAGCGCGGCGGTGCGGGAGGGCGCCGAGGTGGTGCTGTGCGCCTCGACGGGCAACACGGCGGCGTCGCTGGCCGCCTATGCGGCGCGCGCCGGGCTACGGGGGGCGGTGATCGTGCCGGAGGGCAAGATCGCCACCGGCAAGCTGGCTCAGGCGCTGATGCACGGCGCGCGCGTGATCGCCCTGCGCGGCAACTTCGACGAGGCCCTCCGGCTCGTACGTGAGCTGGCCCGCCACCACCCGATCTCGCTGGTCAACAGCGTCAACGAGTTCCGCATCGAGGGCCAGAAGACGGCCGCGTTCGAGCTGGCCGAGGAGCTCGACTCCGATCTCGACGCGCTGTGCATCCCGGTCGGCAACGCGGGCAACATCACCGCCTACTGGCGGGGCTTCCGTGAGCTGGGCCTGGCGCCCGCCATGCTCGGCTTCCAGGCCGCCGGTGCCGCTCCGCTGGTCCATGGCCACCCCGTCGAGCATCCCGAGACGGTCGCCAGCGCGATCCGCATCGGCAACCCGGCGCGCTGGGAGCAGGCGATGGACGCCGTGACCTCCTCCGGAGGGCGGATCGCCGCCGTCACCGACGAGCAGATCCTCGCCGCCTGGCGCCTGCTGGCCACGGTCGAGGGCGTCTTCTGCGAGCCGGCCAGCGCCGCCTCGGTCGCCGGCCTGCTCGCCCACGGCGCGGGGGAGGCCCGGCGGATCGCCTGCGTCCTGACGGGACACGGCCTGAAGGATCCCCGCACTGCCCTCGACCACGCCGGATCCGTCGTGCCCTGCGAGCCCGACCTCCGCTCGGTCGAGCACGCCGTGCTGGGGTAGATGCGGCGCGGCCGGCGCCGGCCGTTCGCTACCGTCGCCCGATGCGGATCGTGGGAGCGACGCTGGCGGCGCTGGCCCTCGGCGCGGCGCCGGCCGGGGCGGTGGTGGGCGGCACGCCCGTCGCGCCGGGGCAGATGCGAGCCGTGGCTGATGTCTACATCGGCGGGATGTTCGGCTGCACGGGGTCGCTGATCGCGCCGACCTGGGTGATGACCGCAGGCCACTGCGGCTCGGCCACCGGTGCGCTGACCGAGGGGCTGGTGCCCAGCACGATCGCCTTCCCGGCCAACCAGTACAAGGTCCAGCTCGACAGCGTCTACGCCGACGGCCACGGGGGCGAGAGCCACTCCGTCGCCAACGTCGTCATCGACACCGACTACGGCATCCTCAATGGCACCGGCAGCGACGTGACGCTGCTGCGGCTGGCCGACCCGTCGAAGGTGGCGCCGCTGAAGATCGCCGCCGTCGGCGAGCGCTCGCTGTGGAAGGCCGGCGCGCTGGCCACGATCGCCGGCTTCGGCACGACCTCGGAGAGCTCCTCGAACGCCCCCACCCAGATGCAGCAGGCCCGGGTGCCGATCGTCGACGACGCGACGTGCGCCAAGGACTACCCCGGTGGATCGAGCGAGATCTCCGACGACGGCAGCTTCGACGCCAAGACGATGCTCTGCGCCGGCTATCCGCAGGGCGGCACCGACACCTGCCAGGGCGACTCGGGCGGTCCCCTGTTGGTGCCCACCGCCAACGGCAAGGCCGTGCGCCTGGTCGGCGCGACGAGCTTCGGCAGCGGCTGCGCGGAGGCGGGCAAGCCGGGGGTCTACGCGCGAGT
>JAWVFY010000159.1:0-4308 GCA_033855575.1 Solirubrobacteraceae bacterium | reverse complement strand
GACGATCTCGCGCAGCGCCTCGAGCACGCGCTTCTTCGGGACGACGGTGATGTCGAGGTAGATGCCCTCGCCGTTGGGCCCGACGCCGCGGCCCTCGTTGATCTCGATCTGCTCGGCGCGCGAGACGACGTCGCGCGAGGCCAGCTCCATCTTGTTGGGGGCCATCTTCTCCATGAAGCGCTCGCCCTTGGCGTTGAGCAGGTGGGCGCCCTCGCCGCGCGCGCCCTCGGTGATCAGCAGCCCGTTCTCCACCAGCGTCGTGGGGTGGTACTGGACCATCTCCATGTCCATCACCGGCGCGCCGATCCGGTAGGCCTGCGCGATGCCGTCGCCCGTGCAGATCAGGCCGTTGGTCGTCGGCTTGAAGCACTGGCCGGCGCCGCCGGAGGCAAGGATCACGTTCTTGGCCCGGAAGACCTCCATGTCACCCGTGCGGATGTCGCGGGCCACGGCGCCGACGCAGCTGCCGTCGTCGCCCTGGATCAGGGAGGTGACGAACCACTCCTCGTAGCGGTCGACCGTCTCGTGGTGCTTCATCAGCTGCTCGTAGAGCACGTGCAGGATGGCCTGGCCGGTGATGTCGGCCACGTAGGCGGTGCGCTTGGCCGAGGCGCCGCCGAAGGCCCGCAGGTCGAGGTGGCCGGTCTCGTTGCGGTGGAAGGTCACGCCGATGTGCTCGAGGTGCATGACCTCGGCCGGCGCCTCGGAGCACATGACCTCGATCGCGTCCTGGTCGCCCAGGAAGTCCGAGCCCTTGACGGTGTCGTAGGCGTGCGAGCGCCAGTCGTCGGAAGGGTTGATCGCCGCGTTGATCCCGCCGGCGGCGGCCACGGAGTGCGACCGCACGGGGTGGACCTTGCTCATGATCGCCACGGTGGCGCCGGCTTCGGCGGCGGCGAGGGCAGCGCGCTGGCCGGCGAGTCCGGCGCCGATGATCAACACGTCGTGGGCAGGCATCGGCGGGGGACTCTATAAGCCGCTCGGCACGGCCGCCGTCAGGGCGCGGCGGATCTGCTCGACGGTGACGACGCCGCACAGGACCCCCTCGGCGTCGACCGCCATCAGCGCGCCCAGCTCCTGCAGGCCGACCCGGCCCAGCAGCGCCGCCAGCGGCTGATCGCGCCCGATCCGGAAGCGCTCGGGCTCTTCCTCGACGAGCTCGTCGACGGTCACGGCCGGCCGGCCGGCGGCGATCGACGCCTCGGCGCCCTCGCGCCGGACCACCCCGAGATAGCGGCCGCGAGGATCGACGACGGCGAACCACGGCCAGCCGTAGCGCAGGAAGAACTCGTCGTCGGCGGCCAGCGCCGTCGTGTCGGCGGGCATCGCCACGGGCTCGTCGTCCATGACGTCGGCGACCGTGATCTCTCCGATGCGCTGGTTGAGCGCCGACGAGAGCACCGCGCCGCGCGCCGCCTGGTTGAGGAAGTACGCCAGGACCAGCATGTAGATGCCGTCGATCGAGTCGTTGCCCAGCAGCAGGTAGACGCCGAAGCCCCCGACGATCAGCGAGAACGCCTGGCCGGCCCGGCCGGAGAACCGTGTTCCGCGGTTGCGATCGCCGGTGATCCGCCAGGCGACGGCGCGGGCGATCCGGCCGCCGTCGAGCGGGAAGGCCGGGACGAGGTTGAACGCGAGGAGCACGACGTTGATGACCGCGACGAACCCGAGCAGCGCGTAGACGGGCGCGGCGCGGTCGTTGGTGAACCGGGCGACGCCGAGGACCTCTCCGAAGTGGCTGAGGATCAGGCCGGCCCCGAGGCACAGGCCGATGATCACCGCGGTGACCGCCGGGCCGGCCGCGGCGACCCGGAACTCGACGCCGGGCGTCTCGGCCTCGCGCGCGTTCTTGGTCACCCCGCCGAAGAAGAACAGGTCGATGCCGAGGATCCCCAGGCCGTTGCGCCGGGCCACGATCGCGTGGCCCAGCTCGTGGAGGATGATGCTCAGGAAGAACAGCAGCGCGCCGGCGACCGCCAGGCCGAAGGCGCCCTGGTTGGAGACGTCGACGACGTCGCCGAAGTAGCCCGTGAGGACGTAGATCAGGGCGAAGAGGACGAAGAACCAGCTCGGGCTCGCGCCGATGCGGATCCCGAACAGGCGCACGAGCTGGATGGAGCGGCCGCTGCCGAACACGGCGTCATGGTCTCACGCCGGACAGGAAGCGCCCGATCTCGCCGGCCACGCGCTCGGGCTGGTCCTCCATGAGGAAGTGGCCGGCGTCCTCGAGGACCACCAGCTCGGCGTGCGGGATCTCGCGCTGGAAGCGATGGGCCCCGGCGACGGGGGCGTACTCGTCTCCGGCGCCCCACAGGATCAACGTGGGCACGTCCATCGCCGCCAGCGCGCCCTCGTGCGCGGCGAGCTTCTCGAAGTCGCCCGACCGGTACAGCGCGAGGCCGGCGCGTCGCTGCTCGGGAGTGGCAAAGCCCTTGAAGTACTCGTCGACGGCCCGCTCGTCGGCCCCGGGCTCGGCGTGGCGCAGCAGCTCGCCGAACGCGGCGCGGTCCAGCTGCTCGAACGGCTCGTCGGCCTCGCCCGAGCGCATCGCCCGCGCCATGCCGTGCCACTTGCCGTCGGCGAAGAAGCCGGTGCTCATCAGCACGAGCGCCGAGATCTGCTCGGGGTGCTCGCACGCCCAGCGCAGGCCGATCAGACCGCCCCAGTCGTGGACCACCAGCGCAACGGGCGCGAGTGCGTGCTCGCCGACGAACGCGTCGAGCGCCTCGACGTGGTCCTCCCAGGTGCCGGCCTTCCCGGCCAGCGGCGAGTCGCCGTAACCCAGCAGGTCGGGGGCCACCGCCCGCCAGCCGGCGCCGGCCACCGCTCCCATCACGTCGCGCCAAAGATGGGAGCTGTTGGGGAAGCCGTGCAGCAACAGGGCGGTCGGCCCCTCGCCCTGCTCGCGAGAGGCCAGCCCCATCAGCCCGCCGGCGTGTGCCGGGCGATGATCGCCTCGAAGTCCGTGCCGGCCGGCAGCGTGCCGAACGCGCTGCCCCAGTCGCCGGCCAGCCGCGACGCGCAGAACGCGTCGGCCACTGCCGGGGGCGCCCCGCGCACGAGCAGCGAGCCCTGGAGCGCCAGCGCCAGCTTCTCGACGATCCGGCGAGCTCGCGCCTCGACGTCGGCGAGGTCGTCGAACTCCGCGCGCACGCCCGCGACGAACGCGTCGAGCCGCGGGTCGGCGCCCGCGGCCAGCGCGACCTCGTCGAAGTAGGACTGCAGCACCTCGGGCGACTTGGCCAGGGCGCGGAGCACGTCGAGCGCGTTGACGTTGCCCGAGCCCTCCCAGATCGAGTTCAGCGGCGACTCGCGAAACAGCCGCGGCATGCCGGACTCCTCGACGTAGCCGTTGCCGCCCAGGACCTCCATCGCCTCGGCGGCGTGCGCCGGCAGGCGCTTGCAGACCCAGTACTTGCCGACGGCGGTGGCCAGGCGCTTGAACGCGGTGTCCTCCTCGTCGTAGGCGCGCGCGAGCCGCAGCGCGAGCGTCGTCGCCGCCTCGGACTCGATCGCCAGGTCGGCCAGCACGTTGCGCATCAGCGGCTGGTCGGCCAGCAGCTTGCCGAACGCGCTGCGGTGCGCCGCGTGCCACGTCGCCGCGGCAACGCCGGCGCGCATCCCGGCCGCGCTGCCGACCACGCAGTCCAGCCGCGTGTGGGCGACCATCTCGATGATCGTCGGCACGCCGCGCCCCGGCTCGCCGACGATCCGGCCCCACGTCCCGTCGAACTCCACCTCGCTCGATGCGTTGGAGCGGTTGCCCAGCTTGTCCTTCAGGCGCTGGAGGCGAAAGACGTTGCGCTCGCCGTCGGGCAGGATCCGCGGGACGGCGAAGCAGGTCACACCCTCGTCGGTCTGGCCGAGGACGAGGAACAGGTCGCACATCGGCGCGCTGCAGAACCACTTGTGGCCGGTCAGCAGATACTCGTCGCCGCCGATCGACTCGGCCCGCGTCGTGTTGACCCGGACGTCGGAGCCGCCCTGCTTCTCGGTCATCGCCATGCCGCACTTCGCGTTGCCCTTCTCGCTGGCCGGGCGCAGCTCGCCGTCGTATGCGTTGGCCATCAGCAGCGGCTCCCACTCTGCCAGGACGTCGGGAGCGGCGCGCAGCGCCGGGATCGCCGCGATGGTCATGGTGATCGGGCAGCCGTGGCCGGCCTCGACCTGCCCGCCGCAGATCCCGCCCGCGGCCCGCGCCACGTGTGCGCCGTCGCGGGGCTCGGTCCACGGCAGGGAGTGTCCGCCGCTCTCGGAGGACAGCTTCATCAACGAGTGCCACGCCGGATGAAACTCGACCTCGTCGAT
>JAWVFY010000158.1:0-7606 GCA_033855575.1 Solirubrobacteraceae bacterium | reverse complement strand
GAGCCCGAGGACGGATTCTCGGCCGAGCTGACGCCCGCCGCCCTCCCGTCGCTGGCAGGCCCGCGGCCGCTGACCCGGGGAACCTGGCATCTGTGCGCCCGGCCGCCGGGTACGACCGACGAGGCGGCGCTCGCCCCCGTCGTCCTGGCGCCGCCGCTCCTGCGCCAGCTGCCCCTGGACCTCGCGGTCGACGCCAAGCCGTTCTCGCTCGGGGCGATGGCCGGCGACCGGGCGCTGCTGACGGTCGACCGCGATCTGCTCGACGACGAGCGGGGGATCTATCACCAGCTGCGCCTGGCGCGGACCGCCTATCGCCCGCTGCGCTCCGCGCCGCTGCGCGACGCCGTGGTCTACACCAGCTTCGGCGGGCGCCAGCACTCCGACAGCCCGCGGGCCATCCACGCCGAGCTCGTGCGCCGCGGCGCGCCGCTCGAGCACCTGTGGGTCGGCTATGACGGCATGATCGCCCCACCCGAGGGCGCGAGCCTGCTGCGGGCCGGGAGCCGGGCCTACCACGAGGCGTTCGCGACCGCCCGCTACGTCGTCGGCAACGACCACTTCCCCGACTTCTTCGAGCGCCGCGAGGACCAGCTGTGCCTGCAGACCTGGCACGGCACACCGCTCAAGCGCCTGGGGCTCGACATCACCACCTCGGCCGCGCCGACGCAGCGCCGCTTTGAGGGTGCGCTGCTGCGCGAGTCGGCCAGCTGGCAGTACGTCCTGTCGCCGAGCGCCTACGCCACGCCGATCCTTCGCCGCGCCTACGCGCTCGAAGGCGAGATCCTGGAGACCGGCCTGCCGCGCAACGACGTGCTGGCCGCTCCGGGCCGGGAGCAGCGCACCGCCGCCGTCCGCGAGCGCCTGGGTCTGACCGACGGCCGGCGGATCGTGCTCTACGCGCCCACCTATCGCGACCACGTCATCGACCGCTTCGGGCGCCCGCGGCTGGACGTCGGGCTGGACCTGCAGCGGCTGACCGCGGCGCTCGGGCCCGAGACCGTGGTGCTGTTCCGCAAGCACCACTTCGTGACCGACCCGGCCCCCTCGCTGCCCGACGGTTCGGTGCGCGACGTCTCCAGCTACCCCGACGGGACCGAGCTGCTGCTCGCCGCCGACGTGCTGGTCACCGACTACAACGCCATGCTGTTCGACTTCGCGATCACCGGCCGGCCGATCGTGGTCTTCGCCTACGACCTCGAGACCTACCGCGACGAGGTGCGCGGCCTCTACCTCGACCTCGAGGAGATCGCGCCGGGCCCGGTCGTGCGCGGCACCGACGAGCTGGCCGCGGCGCTGGGCGACGTCGACGCCGTCCACGTCCGCCACGCCGAGCGCTACGCGGCCTTCGCGCAGCGCTTCTGCCCGCTCGATGACGGCCACGCCGCCCAGCGGGTCGTCGAGCGGCTCTTTCGCTGGTAGGCGGGCTTTTCGTCCATCCCATCGTGCACGCCTCAAGGGCGTATCGAGGTCTGCCGACGCTGGTAGGGATATGGATCAGCGACATGAACGCGTCCTCATCGAGACCCCGCGCCACCGCATCGGCGGCACGCTGACGCTGTCTCGCGACGGCTACCGCAGCCGCGTGTCAGACGTCCTCAACACGCCGGATCGCGAGTTCATCGCCCTGACCGACGTGACGATCGAGGTCCTCGACGCCGACGGCCCCGGGACGCATCACGACTTCATGGCCGTCTCGCGCCACCACATCGTGTTCGTGATTCCGCTGGGCGAGACGGCCGACCCGGCCGCCGCACCCGCAGTCACCGTCTAGACACCATCCGGCCTCCGGCACCCCTAGACACCATCCGGCCTCCGGCCGGGGGGACCCGCCTGCGGCCGCCATTTGGCGGCCTCCGGCACCCCTAGAAGGTCAGCCGGACCAGCGTGCCGTGCGGCTCGCGGTCGAGGATCTGCAGCTCGCGGGTGAGCCGCGACATCAGCGGCAGCCCGAGCCCGAGCCCCGGGCTGTCGTTGCGCGGGACCGGCCCGCAGCCGTCGTCGCGGACCTCGACGATCAACCGATCGTCGACCGAGAGGGCGCGCAGGTGGATCTCGCCGGGCTCGCTGACCAGGCGGTAGGCGTGCACAACCGCGTTGGCGCAGGCCTCCCCCACCGCCAGACGCACCTCGCCGACGTCCAGCCCCGGCAGGTCCGCGGCGAACTCGACCACCGCGTCGCGCAGCCCGCGCAGCTCGCCGGCCACCGCCGGCCGTGTGAGCTCCAGCGCCCCGTGGTGAGTGTCGAAGGCCAGCGCCTGCAGGGCGAGCAGCGCCACGTCGTCGCGCGCCCGCCCCGGCCCGGCCCGCAGCGCGGCCGCGTCGACGGCGCTGACGATGGTCTCGGCATCGGCCCCGCCGAGCTGGGAGAGGACCTCGGCCAGGCCGTCCTCGCCGAACGGCGCGCCCCGCGGCCCGGCCTCGATCACGCCGTCGGTGAACAGCAGGAGCGCATCGCCGGGCTCGAGGGTCGACTGGGTCTCGTGCAGCCGGACGTCGGAGCGAATGCCCACCAGCGTGCCGGGCACACCGATCTGCTCCACGCCGCCGTCGGCGCGCACGATGTAGGGCAGCGGGTGCCCGCCCAGCACGAGCCGCACCTTCGTGCTCTGCCCCTCGTGGGACAGGTAGGCCAGCGCGACGGTGATGAACTGCGACTCGACCTCGTGCAGCAGCGTGTCGTTGAGCCGCCGCAGGACCTGCGCCGGCGCCCAGTCGTTGAGCGCCGCCGAGCGGATCGTGTAGCGCGCCAGCGCCGTCACGGCCGCTGCCTCTGGGCCCTTCCCCGAGACGTCGCCGATGACCACGACCCACTCGTCGGGCGAGCGCTGGAACGCGTCGTAGAAGTCCCCGCCGACCTCGTTGAACTCGCCGGCCGCGCGGTAGCGGGCGGCCAGCCGCACGCCGGGCGGCCCCGACAGGCGACTCGGCAGCAGGCGCGCCTGGAGCGTGTGGGCGATGCGGCTGCGCTCCGTGTAGAGGCGCGCGTTCTCGATCGCCACCCCGGCGCGCCCGCCCAGCTCGACGAAGAGCTGCACGTCGGCATCGTCGTAGCGGCGCCCCGACTCCGCGGAGATGAACGACGCCGTCCCGAGGATGCGCCCGCGGGCGACCAGCGGAACGGTCGCGCCGCCGCGCAACCCGAGCTGGCGCAGGATCTCGAGGTGGTCGTCGTCGATGGCGACCGTGGCCAGCAGCTCGTCGGTGACGTCGTTGACGACGTCGGGCTGCCCGGTCGCGATGACCTTGCCGACACCGATCTCGGGGTCGACCACCGGCGGGTAGCGGTCGCCCAGCTCCACTGCCCAGCGGGTCTTCTCCTCGTCGGCGTGCGCCACGGCGACCTGCTGGAGGGCGCCGTCCTCGTCGAGCACCGAGACCGCGCACCAGTCGGCGAAGTCCGGCACCGCCAGCCGGGCGATGTTGCTCAGCACCTCCTCGTAGTCCATCGACGCGTCGAGCAGGGCGCTGGCCTCAGCCATGAACCGCGACCGGCGCGCCGCGGCGCGCTCGGCCTCCCGCGCCCGCCGGCGCTCGGTGACGTCGATGACCACGCCGGTGATCCCCACGAGATGGCCCTCCCGGCCCGTGACGGGCGTGAAGGAGGCGATCCAGTGGCGCTCGCCGCTCTCGCCGTGGAGAGCGGGGGTGCTGAGCTCGAGGTCGAGCAGGGGCTCGCCCGTCGCGAGAACCTGGCGGAGCAAGGCCATGACCGGCTCGGCGGGCTCCCCCACCACCTCGGGCAGGGTGCGGCCGATGTGCTCGGCGATCGGCCGGCCGTTGATATCGGCCAGCGCCTGGTTGACGCGGGCGAACCGCAGGTCGGTGTCGAGGAAGCCCAGGCCGACCGGCGCCGTCGTGAAGAGGTTGTCGAGCAGCTGGCGGTTGTGCTCGGCGTGCTCGTAGAGCCGCGCGTTGTCGACGGCCAGCGCGAAGCGCCTGGCCAGGTGGCCGGCGAAGGCCAGGTCGGCCGCGACGTAGTGGCGGCCGACCTGCGTGGACAGCAGCGTCATCGCCCCGATCGTCCGGCCGCGCGCGACCAGCGGGACGATCAGGTAGGACTTGGGCCCGAGCCGCTCGTAGAGCTCGACCTCGGCTTCGTTGATGGTCAGCCGCGCGTTGGCGGCGCCCGCGACGTCGGTGAACAGCTCCGGCTCACCGGTCTGGATCACGCGCGTGACGCCCTCGCTGGCCCCGCGCTGCTCCCGGTAGCGCCGCCGCAGCTCGGCCAGCAGGCGCTCCTGCTCGGGATCGGGATGCCCGCTGGTGATCTGGCGCAGCGAGCCGTCCTCGTTGACCACGTCGACCGCGCACCAGTCGGCCAGCACCGGCACCATCAGCTGGGCGATCGACCCCAGCGTCTGCTCGTAGTCGAGCGACCTCGCCAGCAGCGCCGACGCCTCGTCGAGGAACCTCAGCGCCTGCTCGGCGCTCAGCACTCCCTGCTCGCTGTGAACCGTTTCGCTCGCCATCGCCGTGTGCGCGTCGGGATACACGCTATCGGGGTCGGAACTCGCTCAGTTGCGCTTGTACTCGCTGCGGACGTGCTCGCAGCCAGTGGTCGCCGGCTTGCGCCGGCCGTAGAAGACCGTGTCGTCTCCCGAGCCGCAGTCGATCCGCACCCCGGCCCTGGCCGGCGCGAAGATCACGTCGTCGCCGGACCCGGCGTCGATGATGTTGGTCCCGTGGCCGCGCGTGCGGATCGTGTCGTCGCCGGTGCCGCCGTCGATCACGTTGTCGCGCTCGCCGCCCTGGAGGGTGTCGTCGCCCGGGCCGCCGACGATCGTGTTGGAGCCGCGGCCCCCGAAGATCGTGTCGTTGCCGGCGCCGCCGTCGATGTAGTCGCGGGCGCTATGGCCGCCGTCGGTGGGGTTCAGGTCACCGAAGAACGAGTCGTCGCCGCCCTCGCCGTAGAGGTGATCGGAGCCGCGGCTGCCGTTGATGACGTCGTTGAGCTCGGTGCCGTGCTTGCTGCCGCCGCTGTCGCGCGCTGTCCAGCGGATGCCGAGGGTCGGGTCGATCGGCGCGGGGGCGTAGATGACGTGCTCGCAGCCCTGCACGTCGCCGTCGCCGAGCGCGCGGCGCGCCGAGTAGCCGCCGTGATCGGCCAGCGGGGTGACGACCAGCGTGTCCTCGCCCGGCCCGCAGTCGACGCGGCCGAGGGAGCTGCCGGTGTTCGCATAGACGATGTCGTCGCCGGCGCCGGCCCACACGTCGTCGGCGCCGAGGTCTGTGTAGATGACGTCGTTGCCGGAGTCGCCGTAGAGCCGGTCGTGGCCGCTGCCGCCGTGGATGAGGTCGTCGCCCGCGCCGCCGCGGACGGTGTCGGGGGCGGCGCCGCCGTCGAGGACGTCGTTGCCGGGGCCGCCGTCGAGCGTGTCGAGGCCGTAGCCGCCGAACAGGCGATCGTTGCCGGGCCCGCCGGCGAGCACGTCGCCGCCGGTGCTGCCGTCGAGGTAGTCGTCGCCGCCGGCGCCGAAGAGCTTGTCGGGCCCGGTGTTGCCGAACAGGCGGTCGGGCCCGGCGTTGCCGACCAGTCGGTCGGGGCCCTCGAGGCCCTGCAGCTCGCCGCCGCGGACCGAGCCGACGAACATGTGGTTGCCCATCGGCGACCCGTAGCGGATCGGGAGCTTGATGGTCGGCAGGGCCGGGATGGCCGGCGCCACCGCCAGACCGCTGACCGTTGCGATGACGAGGTTCGGCGGCAGGTCGCTGGGCGCAGCGGCGGGCACCTGGCCGGCATGGGCAGGCGCGGCGGCGCCCAGGGGCATGACGCAGAGGACCGACAGGATGATGCGGCGGCGCGGCATGATCTCTCCGTGTCAGTCGGCCAACCGCCCGGAATCTGGATCTGGGCCCCGGGATCTGGACGGATCGCCCCGCGCCCGCGCCGAGACATTCCCGCCGATTCGGTGTTGCACGGTCGGGGAACCCCAGCCCCGCACCCGCCGCCCCCCGCATGCTCCCCCGCCTTCTGACCCTCGCCTCGCTGGCGCTCTGCGCGCTCGCCACCACCGCCTCGCCCGCCCTCGCGGTCCGGGGCGGCCCGCCCGCCACGGGCACCGGCCCGTGCCGCACCGACGGCACCGGCCCGACGTGCCAGATCTGGACCGGCCGCGTGACCTCGATCAACGACGGCGACACCGTGGCCGTCGACATCGACGGGGACGCCAACCACACCAGCTACAACATCCGCTTCGTCGGCATCCAGGCCATGGAGGAGACGCGCTACTCCAACAACCCGGCCAAACGCCGCGGCCAGTGTCACGCGGTGGCGGCGGCCAACGCCATCGAGAAGCTCATCAACCAGGCCAAGGGCCGCGTCCGCCTGACCGCCCAGCAGCCCGGGACCGACCGGGTGGGCCGGCTGTTCCGCTCGATCGCCGTGCGCATCGGCGGCCGCTGGAAGGACCTCGGCGAGACCGAGATGGCCCGCGGCCTGACGCTGTGGATGCACGTCCGCGGCGAGACCGCCTGGAACCTCCGCTACAACACGCTCGGCCAGGAGGCCCAGCACCAGCACATCGGCATGTGGGACCCGACCACCTGCGGCGTGGGCCCCGACCAGGACGTGCCGCTGAAGACCTGGGTGATGTCCGATCCGCTGGGCGACGACCCCGCCAACCTCAACGGCGAGTACATCAGGATCGAGAACCTCAGCCCGACCGTCGCCGTGCCGCTGGCCAGCTGGTGGGTGCGCGACTCCGGGCTGCGCCGCTTCACCTTCCCCGCCGGCACCGTCCTGCGCCCCGGCCAGACGATCACCGTTCACGTCGGCAGCGGTCAGAGCTCGGGCGACACCTTCTACTGGGGCCTGCCGGGCACGATCTTCGAGAACACCGCCAGCGGCGGCGACCAGGGCGACGGCGCCTACCTCTTCGACCCCCAGGGCGACCTGCGCAGCTACCTCGTCTACCCCTGCCTGGTCGCCTGCTCAGACCCCAACCAGGGCGCCGTCCAGCTCACCGCCCACGCCACCGGCGTCGAGTACGCGCTGATCAAGGACGTCTCGACCCACCCGGTCGACCTCTACGGCTACGAGCTGCGCACCCCCGGCGGCTACGGCTTCGACGACAACTCCACCCTCCAGCCCGGCGAGACCATGGAGGTCGACGTCAAGGGCGACCCCGGCACCGACACCCGCCTGCACAAGCACATGGGCATCGACGGCGCCTACCTGCCCGACCACGGCGGGGCGCTCCAGGTGACGACGTTCGACGAGATCCCGCTGGCCTGCGACGCCTGGGGATCCGGGCGCTGCTGAGCCATTAAGTCAGGTTGGTCCTGGATACTCGACCGACCGCAACGGGACTCGTCGTTACAACAGCGCCAGATGAGCGCACGCCCGCCTGCGTGACGTTCCAGCTATGTCCCCAGACCGGCGTAGTGTTGCCGGATGAGAGTGTGCCTGGTTGTCGGCGCCGGAGCCAGTTTGGCGAACGCGCTGCATTTTCTGCCGACGATCCGTCGAAAAGACAGACCGCCACTCGACGTGACGTTCTTCGAAACGGTCGACGCTCGCGGCATCAGTCTTACGCCCGCACTTCGCGCCTACTTCGAGACTGTCGTAGGTATCGACCCGACGCCCACAACGCTCCGAGAGCGTCGG
>JAWVFY010000157.1:0-2800 GCA_033855575.1 Solirubrobacteraceae bacterium | reverse complement strand
GTTGCCGGCCGAGCCGGGCCACTCCCAGTCGATGTCGACGCCGTCGAAGATGCCGGCCGCCGAGCCCGGGCCGCCCATGCCGCCCCAGCCGGGGTCGGGCAGGTTGCCCTTGATGAAGAGGTCGACGCAGGACTGGACGAACGCCTGGCGCGACGCCGGTGTGAGGGCCGCGTCCGAGAAGTACTTCGAGAACGTCCAGCCGCCGATCGAGATCAGCACCTTGAGGTCAGGGTGCAGCGCCTTGAGCTCCTTCAGCTGCTCGAAGTTGCCCAGCACCGGGTTGGGCCAGGTGACCTCGTTGCCGCTGACCGAGTCGGCCGGCGCCCAGGGCTTCTGATAGTCGGCCCACTCGTCTGCCAGCTTGCAGGCGACGTGGTCGCCGTCGGGGATGGCGTTCGAGAATGCGTAGTTGACGGCCGTGAGCTTCGCGGCCTGGCCGCTCGTCTCGACATTCTTGACGAGGTAGTTCCGCCCGTAGATTCCCCACTCGATGAAATAGGCGGTGTTCTGCAAGCCCGGGTGCTTGGCCTGAGCGCCGCGCTTGGCGCCGGCGGTTGCCGCAACGGTGAGTGCGGTCACCGCAACGAGCCCAAGGACCGCGAGCACGCGTAGACGTGCCTTCATGTGTTCCTCCCCCTGAGGGCCCATGCGGGGCCCGATTCGACTCGACAACCCTCTCGTGCCCGAGTCAAGGATTGATCAATGCCGCCCGCAGGGCTGCTGCGCAGGAAGAATGGGCCGGGGTGGCCGACGAGACGACAGAGGGCTGGCTGCGGCATCTGCCGCCTCCGCTGCGCGTGCGGGACTTCGCGCTCTTCTCGCTCGCGAACGTCGCCTCCAACTTCGCGATGAACATGGCGCAGGTCACGATCGGCTGGCAGGTCTTCGCGATCCGCCACAGCTACTTCGACCTGGGGCTGATCGGCCTCGCTGCGTTTCTCCCGCTGCCGCTGCTCGCGTTGCCGGCGGGACAGCTCGCCGACCGGCTGTCGCGGCGGCTGATCTTCGTCGCGTCGAACGTGTTCGACGCGCTCGTCCTGCTCGGCCTCGTCGGCGTAGCGCTTGCCGGCGCGCACGCCCTGTGGCCGTTCCTCGCGCTCGCGGTCGCTACGGGCGTCGCGACCGTGCTCGGCGCGCCGGCCGCGCGCGCGATGTCGCCGACGCTCGTCCCGGAGGAGCTCGTCGCGAGCGCGATGACGCTGCGCTCGACGACGTTCCAGTTCGCGGTCGTGACCGGGCCGGCGCTCGGCGGGCTGATCTTCGCGCTCGACCACAGCGGCGTCCTGGTCTACGCGCTCGCCGCAGGACTGTCGCTCGCCGCGGCCTTCGTTGCGGCCGCGATCCGCGAGCCAGTCGCCGTCGCGTCGGTCACGCCCGCGCCCGGCCTCGAGCATCTGCTCGCAGGGCTGAAGTTCGTGCGCAGGACGGAGGTGTTGCTGGGCGCGATCTCGCTCGACCTCTTCGCCGTGCTCTTCGGCGGCGCGGTCGCTCTGCTGCCCGCGTTCGCGATCGACGTCCTGCACGTCGGGCGATTCCAGCTCGGCCTCCTCCGCGCCGCGCCGGCGGTGGGGGCCGTCCTCGCCGGAGTCTGGCTCGCGCGCAGCCCGCTGAAGCGACGCGAGGGACGGACGCTGCTGATCGCCGTCGGGGCCTTCGGCGTGAGCATGGTCGTGTTCGGCATCTCGCACTCCTACGCGCTCTCGATGGTGGCGCTCGCCGTCTCCGGATTCACGGACATGATCAGCATGAGCGTCCGCGGGACCACCGTCGCGATGGCGACTCCCGACGAGCTTCGGGGCCGCGTCAACGCCGTGGAGATGGTCTTCATCAGCGCCTCGAACGAGCTCGGCGCCTTCGAGTCGGGCGCCGCGGCGGCGCTCCTCGGCGCGGCGCCCGCGGTAATCGCCGGCGGCGTCGCGACGATCGGCATCGCGCTCGTGTGGAAGTGGGTGTTCCCGGCGCTCGCGAACGTGGACGGGCTGGTCAGGCTGCGGCCCGCGCGGGTACCGTAGGGCCGTGCGGATCGCCGTCGCAGCCGTCCTGCTCGCGCTCGTCGCCGGCGGCAGCGCGGTCGCGGCGCCCGCGGTCGACACGCCCTGCAAGGGTGGCGTGCTGAAGGGCTCCTTCGCGGTCGTGCCGGGCAGCGCAGGCGCCGGCAACATCGTCTACGCGCTGCGCCTGCAGAACGTGTCGGCGGCGGCGTGCACGCTCACCGGGCTGCCGCAGGTGCGCCTCGTCGATCGGCTACACAGGCCGCTGCCGACCCATGCGACCGCGGCACACCCGGGTCAGCTGACCGCCATTCTCGTGCGGCTCGCTCCCGAGGCCTGGGCGTCAGCCTCGGCGCGCTTCTCCCCGGACGTGCCGGGCCCCGGCGAGGGAACGATCGGCGCCTGCGAGCGCACCGCCCACGCGCTGCGGGTCGCCGCGCCGGGCCGCGGCACCGCGCTCGTCCCGGTGCGCCCGCCCACCCCGGTGTGCGAGCACGGCGGGATGAGCCTCTCCGCGTACGTCCACGGCCGGCGCCCGCCGGGGACGTAGGCGGGGCCCCGCCGAAGCAAGGCCCCGCCCGCCCACGATCAGCCGACGACCGGCAGGTCGTCGCCCGCGCCGGCGCAGTAGCCCGCGCCCGCCGCGGAGTTGTTGCTCCAGAGGCTCTGCACGGCATAGAGCTGCCCGTCGTTCCCCCGGATGTTGTTCAGCCCGCCGGGGATGGTCGAGGGCGCGGCGATGCCCTCCGTGTAGCCAACCCAGGCGCATTTGTCCGCGTTCTCCCAGCCGGTCAGGTCGTACCAGCCGC
>JAWVFY010000156.1:0-2915 GCA_033855575.1 Solirubrobacteraceae bacterium | reverse complement strand
ACGGACTGCCCCGCGAGCAGCTGCGGCGCTTCGAGGCGCTGCTGCGCCGCGAGCTCGAGCGCGCCCAGATCGAGCGGACCGAGCAGCTGCCGCCGTCGCGGCCGCTCAACGAGCTCGACCGCGCACTGCCCAGCGGCCCGTTGCAGGACCTGGCCGCCGTGCACCGCGTCGTCGCCCAGCTGAAGCGCCGGCTGAAGACCCAGGGCAACGAGCAGCGCGGGCGCAAGCGCCGTGCCGCCGTCGACGTGCGCAAGACGATGCGCGCGTCGCTGGAGTTCGGGGGCGTCCCCGCCGTGATCAAGCTCAAGCCGGTGCGGCCGCGGCGCCCGGAGATCTACGTGCTGTGCGACGTCTCGACATCGGTGACAAGCGCCAGCGTGTTCTTCCTGAGCGTCATGCACGCGCTGCACGACTCGTTTCGCAAGATGCGCTCGTTCGTCTTCATCGAGCGCATCAGCGAGGTGACCGACGTCTTCCACAACGAGCGCGACTTCAAGAAGGTCAACGAGGCGATCGCCAAGGACGCCGGCGTCGCCGACATCTCCGGCTACACCGACTACGGCCGGGTGTGGTCGGAGTTCCGCGACCTCGTCGAGGACGACCTGCACCCGCGCGCCACGGTGATCGTGCTCGGCGACGCGCGGACCAACGGCCGCGACCCCCGCGCCGACATCTTCGCCCGCGTGGCCGCCAAGGCGGGCCGCACCTTCTGGCTGAACCCCGAGCCGCGCCTGTACTGGAACTACGGCGACTCGGTGATCTCGGCCTACGAGCAGTACTGCGAGGCCTACGAGTGCTGGACCACCCAGCAGCTCGAGGACTTCGTCAAGGCGCTGACACGCCCGATGCACTGAGGATGCGGCGCTTGTCGGCTGGCGGTTCTCACACCGCAATCCGGTAGGCCGCCTGCGGCTCGAGCTTGCCCTTCAGCTCGAGCTCGACCCGCGTGCCCACCGGGCCTCCGAGTCCGTCCGCCACCCGCTGTGACAGCACGATCTCGCCGCCGGCCGCCTGCCCCTGCAGGCGCGAGGCGGTGTTGACCACGTCCCCCACCGCCGTGAAGTCATAGAGCGCGCGCTGACCGATGTTGCCCACGAAGGCCTCGCCCACGTCGATCCCGATGCCCATCGCCGCGAAGGGTTCGGATCCCGACCCGTAGCCAACGCTGCGAAGGAGCTCGCGGGCATGGTCGAGCATCAGGGCCGGCACGTCGGCCCGTGTCATCTTGCGGGAGAGCTCGGGCAGGTAGAGGGCCATGACCTCGTCGCCGATGAGCTTGTCGATCACCGCCTCGGGGAAGAGCACATCCTCCGCGCACCGGTAGAAGCGGCGCAGCAGCCGCGAGGCCTCCTCGGGATCGGCGCCGTCGAAGCGAGCGGTGAAGCCGCGCAGGTCGGCGAACAGGACGCCGACGTGCTGCTTCATGCCACCGGGGGGCGAGAACTCCACGCACGTCCCGCACACGTTCGGGTTCTTGCGCGAGGGCCGGTAGCCGAGGGGACCGACGATCCAGCGGCCCGGGCCGGCGAAGGGCGCGCCGCAGATGCCGCAGCGCGGGCTGCTCGGAAGCGCCGCGAAGAAGGTGGCCACCACGCCACCGAGCCCGGTCTCGTGCAGCCGCCAGGCGATCTCCCAGTCCTCCGGGGAGAGCGGCTCCCCAGCCTCGCGGCCGGCGGCGCGCCTGAGCTTGCGGATCGCCATCCGCTGCCACAGCGTCGGCCTGGACGCCGCCCGATCGTCGCGGGGATCCATCACATGCGACCGTACACGAGGCGTCGCTGGCGGCGGCGCCGTGCGGTCGTTTGCTTCAGGATGGTCCGGTGGGCAAGGACTCGGTCTACCGCCGGCGCCGGCTCGCGGCGCTCGGCGGGCTGGCCGCGATCGCCGTGGTCGCGGTCGCCGTGGCGTCGCTGGGCGGCGGCGGCAAGGACGGCCCCGCCGGTGCCAGCGCCGCGCGGCCCAAGGCTCCGCCGCAGCTGCCGCGCGGCGGGCGGGTGATCTTCCCGCACTACGAGGTGGTCGCCTACTACGGCGCGCCCCAGGACCCGCAGCTCGGCGCGCTGGGGATCGGCTCGCCGCGCAGCGCGGCGCGGCGGCTGATGCGCCAGGCGGCCCCCTACGCGCACGGCACACGACCGGTCCTGCCGGCGATGGAGCTGCTGGCCGACATCGCGCAGTACGCGCCCGGCGACGACGGTCAGTACCGGCTGCGCCAGCCCGACGCGATCATCCGCCGCTACCTGCGCGAGGCGCGGCGGATCAAGGCGCTGCTGGTCCTCGACATCCAACCCGGCCATGCGGGCTTCCTCGAGGAGTCCGAGCACCTGGAGAAGTGGCTGAAGCTGCCCGACGTGTCGCTGGCGCTGGACCCGGAGTGGCACACGCCCGGCGCGATCCCGGGCCGGGTGATCGGCGACGTCGACGTCCACGAGGTCAACGCGGTCTCGTTCTGGCTGGACCGGCTGGTCGCCGCGAACGGGCTGCCGCAGAAGCTGCTGGTCGTCCACCGCTTCACGCCGAACATGATCGTCGGCGAGTCAGACCTCAAGCCGCGCGAGCACGTCGCCGTGACGCTCAACGTCGACGGCTTCGGCACCAACGTCGTCAAGGTCGCGAAGTACCACGAGTTCGCCAAGCGCGGGCTCCTCGGCCTGCACAACGGCTTCAAGCTCTTCTACCACGAGGATCCCCACACGATGAAGCCGCGCAGCGTGCTGCGGATCCGGCCGCGGCCCGAGCTCGTGGTCTACGAGTAGTCTTGGCGACGCACGCACATCAGGGGAGCTGGCGCCAGGCCGGCTGAGAGAGCGCCCGCGGCGCTGACCCTTCGAACCTGTGGGGTAATGCCCGCGGAGGGAGCTCGTGACGACACCGGAGACCGCCGTGACGCTGCAGGGCGTGACGCGCCGCTTCGG
>JAWVFY010000155.1:0-2970 GCA_033855575.1 Solirubrobacteraceae bacterium | reverse complement strand
CCGCTGCTGGCCGTCGCCTCGCACGAGGTCACCGACCAGCTGCTGCACCCGGGCGACCCCAGCGGCCGGACCCGCCTCGTCGTCCGCGGCCCGCGGGTGCGGGCGCTGCGCATCACCGGGCTCGACGCCGCCGCTGCGCCGGCGCGGATGTCCGTCGAGGTCGACGTCTCGGGTCGGCGCTACATCGAGGACCGCGACACCACCGACGTCGTCTCCGGCAGCCGGAGCTCGGAGGCGCGCTTCACCGAGCGCTGGACGCTGGCCATCGACGGCCCCGCGGAGAACCCGTGGCGGATCGTCGCCTCCGAGTAGCGTCCGCGCCATGTCCGCCTACACCCTGAAGAACTTCCACGACGCGCAGGACGCGGCCGCGGAGCGCGGCATGTCGCCCGACCTCGAGTCGCGCTTCCTGCGCAAGCACCTGGAGTCCGAGCAGCTCGGCGTCAGCTACTTCCGCTACGCGGCGGGCTTCCGGCCGCCGTTCGGCCACAGCCACCAGGTCCAGGAGGAGGCCTACGTGGTGATCTCGGGCTCCGGGCGCGTCAAGCTCGACGACGAGATCGTCGACCTGCGCACCTGGGACGTCCTGCGCGTGGCGCCCGAGGTGGTGCGCGCCTTCGAGGGCGGCCCCGAGGGGCTCGAGCTGATCGCGGTCGGGGGAACGCGTCCGCCCGACGGCGACGGCGTCATGGCCCGCGACTTCTGGACCGAGTAGTCCCCCGGCTCAGCCGGGACCCGTGCAGCGCCGGAGATCGCCGAGCCGACTGCCCCCAAGTAGGCAGCGCACTGCCCAAGGGTAATTCATGCAACAGTTGAGAATGATGTTGCTCGACGGTGGGAAGGAGGTAGCGCGGGGTGGTCGAGAAGGCAGCAGAACCGAAGGTTCATCCGGTACGGCGGCGGGTCCTGGGGCTCGCCCGGGCGCTGACCACGCCGCTGCCCGCCGACGACTACATCGCGCTGCTCAACCCGGAGTGGTCGACGCGCGAGCTGACCGGCCGGATCGTGCGCAAGCAGCAGGAGACCGCCGACGCGGCAACGATCGTCATCGCTCCGCGCTTCCCCTGGCCGGGCCACCAGCCCGGCCAGTACCTGCGCCTCGGCGTCGAGGTCGACGGCATCCGCCACTGGCGCGCCTACACGATCACGTCCGATCCCGGGCACCCCGAGGGCCTGGTCAGCGTGACGGTCAAGCGCAGCAAGGACGGCAAGCTCTCGCCGGTCTTCGTCGACGAGCTGACGCCGGGACACCAGGTCTTCCTTGGCGAGGTGGAAGGCCAGTTCGTGCTGCCCGACCCGGTCCCCGACAAGCTGCTGATGATCAGCGCCGGCTCGGGCATCACGCCGATCTGGAGCCTGCTGCGCGAGCTCGCCCGGCGCGAGCACCACGGCGACGTCGTTCACCTGCACGGCGCGCGCACGCCGAAGGACATGATCTTCGGCGACCACCTGCGAGCCATGCACGAGCATCGCCGCGGCTACACCCTCCACGAGCACCACTCCAAGGAGAAGGGTCGCGTCAAGACCGCTGACCTCGAGGAGCTCTGCCCCGACTGGCGCGAGCGCGACGTCTTCCTCTCAGGCCCCCGCGAGATGATCGACGCGCTGGAGGAGCACTGGGGCCTCGAGGGCGAGCCCGAGCGCCTGCACACGGAGCGCTTCCAGCCCGTCATCGGCGAGGGCACCGAGGGCGGCGGCACCGGCGGCAGCGTCCGCTTCCGGGTCACCGACTGCGACGCCGAGTGCGAGGTCGGGGTGTCGATCCTGGTGGGCGGCGAGCGCGCCGGCGCCACGCTTCCGTTCGGCTGCCGGATGGGCATCTGCCACACGTGCGTCGGGCGCCTGCGCGCCGGACGTGTGCGCGACCTGCGCACCGGGGAGACAGAAGGCCAGGAGGGGCAGATGGTGCGCACGTGCGTCAACGCCCCCGAAGGCGCGATCGAGATCGACCTCTAGGAGTCAGCTCCCGCATGAGTCCAGCAGAAGCCACCACGTCCACCAACCCGCTGCACCGGCTCACGCCGGAGCAGATCGAGGAGATCGGCCAGGCCTTCCAGGAGATCGGCGACGAGGTCCGCGCCGACCTCGGCGAGCGCGACGCCCACTACATCCGCTCGATCATCGAGTTCCATCGCCGGCTGGGGGCGATCTCGCGGATCATGCTGATGGCCTCGCGCTATCCGCCGGCCCTGGTCCTCGGGACCGTGGGCCTCTCGACGGCGAAGATCCTCGAGAACATGGAGATCGGCCACAACGTCCTGCACGGCCAGTGGGACTGGATGAACGACCCGAACATCCACTCCTCGACCTGGGACTGGGACACCGCGTCGCCGGCCGCGGCCTGGAAGCACTCCCACAACTACGTCCACCACACGTACACGAACATCGTGGGCAAGGACAAGGACGTCGGCTACGAGATCATGCGGATCGACCCCAAGCAGAAGTGGCATCCGGTGTATCTCGCCCAGCCGGTCTACAACCTGCTGCTGATGGCCTTCTTCGAGTGGGGCGTCGCCTCGCACGATCTCGACTTCGAGGCGATCCGCAAGGGCACGAAGTCCAAGAAGCAGCTGCGCGACGAGCTCAAGGCGATGGGCGTCAAGGCGCGGCGGCAGATCGTCAAGGACTACATCGCGTTCCCCGCGCTCAGCGGCCGCAAGGGCTTCAAGCGCACGTTCTGGGCCAACTTCACCGCGAACATCGTGCGCAACCTGTGGTCACACGCGATCATCTTCTGCGGGCACTTCCCCGACCAGGCCTACACGTTCACCGAGGAGGAGACCGCCGACGAGACGCGCGGCGGCTTCCTGGTGCGCCAACTGCTCGGCGCGGCCAACATCGAGGGAAGTCCGACGTTCCACGTGATGAGCGGCAACCTCGGCTACCAGGTCGAGCACCACCTCTTCCCGGACATGCCGAGCTCGCGCTACGCCGAGGTCGCGCCGCGCGTCAAGGCGATCTGCGAGAAGT
>JAWVFY010000154.1:0-4409 GCA_033855575.1 Solirubrobacteraceae bacterium | reverse complement strand
GACGCCCTGGGCGCCGACAAGGTCACCTGCGTGATCATGCCCTCGCCGTACTCGTCGGAGGCAACGCAATCCGACGCGCGGAGGCTGGCCGCCAACCTGGGCACCGAGGTCCTCGAGCTGGCGATCGCCGAGCCGATGGCCTCCTACGAGCAGCTGCTCGCCCCCGTGTTCTCCGGCCGCGAGCCCGACCTGACCGAGGAGAACCTGCAGGCTCGCATCCGGGGCAACCTGCTGATGGCGCTGTCGAACAAGTTCGGCTGGCTGGTCCTGACGACCGGCAACAAGTCCGAGATGTCGGTCGGCTACTCGACGCTCTACGGCGACAGCGCCGGCGGCTTCGCGGTCATCAAGGACGTCCCCAAGCTGCTGGTCTACCGGCTGGTCGAGCATCGCTCGTCGCAGGATGCGCAGTCCCCGGTGCCCGTCGAGATCGTCACCCGGGCACCGTCGGCCGAGCTGCGCCCCGACCAGCGCGACGACGACTCGCTGCCCCCCTACGACGTCCTCGACCAGATCATCCAGGGCTATGTCGAGGAGGACCTCGGCCGCGACCAGCTCGTCGCGCGCGGGCTGCCGGCGCAGGACGTCGACCGCGTGCTGCGGCTGATCGACCTGGCGGAGTACAAGCGCCGCCAGAGCCCGCCCGGCATCAAGATCACCTCCCGCGCCTTCGGGCGCGACCGGCGCGTGCCGATCACGAACCGGTTCAGGGGTTAGCGCACAGCAATGGTCATGCGGACCAGGGCGCAGAGGCGCTCCTGGTCGTCGGAGATCTCGACCTCCCAGATCCACGTGGTGCGGCCGCGGTGCCGGCGCCGGGCGACGGCATGGATCGTGCCGTCGAAGATCGGGCGCAGGAACGACGTCTGGTTCGACAGTCCCTGGGCCGACTTGCCCTCGGCCATGACGCTGAAGTGCGTGGCCGCCGACGCGATCGACTCGGCGATCGACGCGTAGACGCCGCCGTGGACGAGGCCCATCGGCTGCTTGAGCTCGTCGCGGACGACGACGTGCGCGCGCACCTCGACGTCGGACGCGGCGTCGACGACGAGGCCGATCACATCGTCGAAGGTCCCCGGGACGGGGCTTACCGGGAAGCCGGACATGGCCGGAACCGTATCCTTCCGCCGGCGCATGTCCCGGATCGACGATCTTCCCCCCGACCGCCGCGCGGTCCTGCAGCTCCTGCTCAAGCAGGGGAAGTCCTACGACGACCTGGCCTCGCTGCTGCGGATCGACCCCGCCGCCGTCCAGGAGCGGGCCCACGACGCACTGACGGCGCTCGGCCCGTTGGGAGGCGCGGGGGTGCCGGCCGAGGTCCGCGACGAGGTCGCCGACTACCTGCTCGGCCAGCAGGGCGCCTCGCAGCGCGCGGCGACGCGCGAGCTGCTCGAGACGTCGGCACCGGCGCGCGCCTGGGCCCGGATCGTCTCGGGCGAGCTTCGCCCGCTCGCCGGCGACGCGCTGCCCGAGATCCCGTCCGAGCGCGCCGAGGTCGACGAGGCGTTCGACGCGCTCGAGGCCCGTAAGGAGGCCCGCGCCCGCCAGGCGAAGAGCTCGCGGCTCGGCGGCGTCCTGCTGCTCGTGGCCATCGGGATCGCGGTCGCCTTCCTGATCATCTTCCTCGTCTCCTCCGGATCCAGCGACGACAGCGGCACCGGCGGCTCGACGCCGGCCGCCTCGAGCGGTACAGCCACGACGACAGACACCGGCACGGGCACGACGCCCCAGGTCCTGGGGCAGGTCAACATGAGGGCGCCGAGCGGGTCGGGCAGCAAGGCGCTGGCCGCCGTCACGCTCGTCCGACAGGGCAGCGAGACCGACATCGTCTTCCAGGGCCAGGGCATCCCGGCCAACAAGACCGGCGACGTCTACGCGCTGTGGCTCACCGGTCCGAATGGGCCTGCCCGCCTCGGGTTCGCCCCGCGCGTGACGGCCAGTGGCCGGCTCAAGGTCGCCGCGGCGCTGCCGTCGCAGGTCGACGTGACGAAGTACACGACGATGGAGCTCACGCGCGAGACGACGGCGACGCCGAAGGCGCCGGGCACTGTCGTGATGTCGGGCCCGCTGCGCAGCGGCTGAGCGGCACTCAGCGCACGCCGACGAGGTCGACGACGAAGACCAGCGTCTCGTCGGGCCCGATCACGCCGCCGGCGCCGCGCTTGCCGTAGCCCAGCAGCGGCGGGATCGTGATCCGCCGCCGCCCGCCGACGCGCATCCCGGCCACCCCCTGATCCCACCCGGCGATGACCTGGCCCTTGCCGAGGCCGAACTTGAACGTGTCGCCGCGGTCCCACGACGCGTCGAACTGCTGGCCGGTCGACCAGGAGACGCCGACGTAGTGGACCTCCACGATCTGGCCGGCCACGGCCTCCTCCCCCTCGCCGACGGTGAGGTCGTCGAGCTCGAGCTGGTAGGACGGCGGCTGGTCGGACGGGACGTCGACCTGGGGCTTCTCGGAGGCGCTCATGGCCGGCACGGTAGCCGCGCGCCGCTCACGCCGCCGGCAGCAGCTTGCCCGGGTTCATGATCCCGGCGGGATCGAGCTCGGCCTTGACGGCGCGCAGCGCGGCGATGCCGAGCGGGCCGGCCTCGGCGGTCAGGTAGGGCACGTGGTCGCGGCCCACCGCATGGTGGTGGGTGATCGTGGCCTGGTGGGCGACGATCGCCTCTGACGCCGCTCGCTTGGCCGCGGCCCACTGCTCGAGCTCGGCTCCGCGTTCCTGGCGCGCCAGGAAGGTGAAGTACAGCGAGCAGCCGCTGGGATAGAGGTGCGAGACGTGGCAGCCGACCAGCGCCGGGGTCCCGCGCCCGCCCAGCGACTCGCGCAGAGCGTCGCCGACCGCGGTGTGGAGGGCGAACATCCGATCCCAGGTGGTCGCGGTCTCCAGTGTCTCGGCCATGACGCCGTGGTCGAGCAGGTGATCGCGGAGGTAGGGGCCGTGGTAGCGCCCGCGCTCCCACGACCGCCCAGCCGACGCCCCCAGGCCGGCGCCGCCGGCACCTCGCAGCGCTGCGGCCGCGGCGGTCCGCCGGCGCACGATCGCCTCGGCGTCGCCGAGCCAGCCGACGATGACCAGGCAGCCACCGGAGACGCCCCGCACGCCGAGGTAGCGGCCCAGCAGGTCGCCCCGGGTGCCCGCCAGCGCGCCTGACATGGCCAGCGAGAAACGCGTCTCGTCGGCATCGGAGAGCCGGGCGACGTCGGGCGCGGCGCCGGCCTGCTCGAGCTCGCGCAACGCCTCGGCGCCGGCCGCGAAGGACGGCAGCATCCAGCCCTCGTAGCGGGCCATGGCCGGTGCCGGGCGGATCCGCAGCGTCGCCTCGGTGATGACCCCGAGCGTTCCCTCCGATCCGACCACGAGCTCGCGCAGGTCCGGCCCGGCGGCGCTGGCGGGCACTGTCCCGAGCGCCAGCTCGCCGCGCGGCGTCACGCAGCGCACGCCGGTCACCAGCTCGTCGATGCGGCCCATCCCGGTCGACGCCTGGCCCGCCGAGCGCGTGGCCACGCAGCCACCGATCGTGACGTACTCGAAGCTCTGTGGGAAGTGGCCGAGCGTGTAGCCCTCGGCGCCGAGAAGCCGCTCGAGCTCGGGGCCCTGGACCCCGGCGCCGACCGTCGCGGTCCGCGAGCGCTCGTCGAGGCGCGCGATTCCGCCGAGGCCGCCGAGCTCGAGCGACACCACGCCGGCAAACCCGTCGCGCACGGGGGTCAGCCCGCCGACCACGCTCGTCCCACCGCCGAAGGGCACCACGGCGATCCGCTCGGCGGCGCACACCGCGAGCACCGCCGCCACACCTGCCGCATCCGCCGGAGTGACCACGGCGTCGGGGCTCCCGTCCGGCCGGCCCGCGCGCAGGCGCACGAGATCCACGTACCCCTTGCCGGCCGCGTGCAGCACGCGCGCCGCCCGGTCCGTCCGCACGTCGGCGACGCTGCGGAGCCGGTCGAGCACCGGCTCGCCCAGTGCGACGGGCTCGAGCGTCACCTCGTCGAGGGCGACGGGGCCGCGGACCTCGCCGCCGATCCCGAGCTCCCCGCGCAGCAGGGGCAGGGCCGGCTCGGGCAGGACGCCGGCGTGCTCGTCGTCACCCCAGCCCCACCACCGCATCCGCCTAGCCAAGCGCCGCCTCCAGCCCGTCGAGCGCCTCGTCGAGGATCTTCCGCGTCGCCCGGCGGACCAGGAAGCCGCCCAGCCGCGACATCCCGCGCAACCGCTGACGCAGGGTGATGGCCACCGTGGTGCCGCCGACGGCCGGTGCGACCGCGATCTCGGTCTCCGCCGCGCTGAGAACCCGCTCGAACGGGGTGCCGGCCAGCTCCTGGGCGAAGCGCAGCACCCGTTCCTTGCGCTTCTCGACCACGCGGAAGTCCGCGCGGATCCCGCGGCCGCTCTTGGCGGAGCGCA
>JAWVFY010000153.1:0-9939 GCA_033855575.1 Solirubrobacteraceae bacterium | reverse complement strand
TACACGCTGCGCGACGACCCGCTCTTCCCGGTGGGCCTGGCCGACGCCGGCCTGACCCGGCTGTATCCCGCCTACGCCGCGTGGCGCACGCGGGGCGACACGCGCTGCTGAGCGCAAACCCGGCCGGCCGAGCACATGCGTTCCGTAGGGTCGGCCCCATGACCCACCACCGCCTGTCCCTCCTCGCGCTCGCGCTCTGCGGCGCGCTTGCCTCGACCGCCCAAGCCGCCGTGCCCAAAGGCCCGTCCGGCGCGAAGTTCTACGCACCACCCGCCGCGAAGGTCCACGGCAAGCACGGCACGCTCATCTGGGCGCGCCGGTTGGAGGCCTCGCTGGCGCCCAAGGGCGGCACGACATGGCTCGTCGTCTACCGCTCGACGTCCCCGGCCGGCAAGACCGTCCCGGTCTCCGGCATCGTCACCCTGCCCAACCGCAAGGCGCCGAAGGCGGGCTGGCCCGTCGTGTCGTGGGCGCACGGCACGACCGGCATCGCCGACGTGTGCGCGCCCTCGCGCCTGGAGGTCAGCGGCCGCACGCCGACCACGTACGACACGAACCTCGCCGCCGAGCAGAGCCACTGGGTAAAGGAGGGCTACGCGGTCGCGCAGACCGACTACGCGGGCCTCGGCACCGCCGGTGCCCACCCCTACCTGATCGGCAAGTCCGAGGGCCGCAGCGTCATCGACATCGTCAGCGCCGCCCGCGGCCTGAGCAGCAAGGTCGGCAAGCGCTGGGTGGCCATCGGCCACTCGCAGGGCGGCCACGCCACCTTGTGGGCCGCTGCCCTGGCGGCGAAGTACGCGCCCGGGCTCAAGCTGGCCGGGGCGCTGCCGCTGGCCCCCGCCAGCCACATCGGCGAGCAGGCCAAGCTGATCAGCAGCATCGACGGCAACCCGCTCGGTGGCCTGCCGGCGATGATCATCGCCGCCGGCCTGGACGCCGGGGGCATCAAGCCCGCGACCGCCCTCTCGGACAGGGCGCTGGCGCTCTACCCGCAGATCGAGCAGGTCTGCCTGGACAAGCTCAGCGCGCAGGACAGCTGGGGCGGCCTGGCGCTGAAGGACATCTTCCGCTCGGGGTACGACACCACGCCACTGATCAACGTGCTGTCCGCCAACGACCCGGAGGACCTCACGGTCAAGGTGCCGCTGCTCATCGCCCAGGGCGCCAGCGACACCACGGTGTTTCCGACCTACACCGACCAGACGGTGTCCGAGCTCCAGAGCCACGGCACCAAGGTCACCTACGACAAGTACGACGGCGTCGACCACGGCGGCGTCGTGCAGGCGTCGCGCAGCGATGCCGACACGTTCATCGACACGCTGATCGGCGGCTGACCGGCTGCGCGCCGGCGGCCGCCTCAGGCCGCCGGCGCGTTGGCCAGCGAGTGCCACAGCAGCAGGCAGGCCGTGGAGCGGTGGGGGCGCCACGGCGCGGCGATCCGCTCCATCTCCTCGGCTGAGGGGAGCTCGGACAGCTCGTAGGCGCGCTCGACGGCGCGGCGGACGCCGAGGTCGCCGACCGCCAGGACGTCGGGCCGCCGCAGCTCGAAGATCATGAACATGTGCGCCGTCCAGAGGCCGACGCCCTTGACCGCGGTCAGCGCGGCCACGATCTCGTCGTCGGGAAGCGACGCGATGTGGGCGAGGTCGAGCTCGCCGCTGAGGATGTGCTCGGCCAGCGAGCGCAGGAAGGCGACCTTGGCCCGCGACAGGCCCGCCGCGGCGCGCATCTCCTCCGGCTCGGCGTCGAGGATCTCCTGGGGCGCCGGCGCGTGCCCGTCGAAGTACGCGAGCAGGCGTGCGTAGATCGACCGCGCGGCGCTGACCGACAGCTGCTGGCCGACGATCGCCCGGACGAGCGCCGTGTAGGCGTCGCCCGCCGGCGGGCGCGGCTCGGGCGCCCCGTGCTCGTCCAGCAGCCGCGCGAGGACCGGGTCCGCCGCGCGCAGGTGATCGAGCGCGCCGGCTACGGCTGGCCCTCGACGGAACCGGGGACGCCGGTGTTGGTCGAGTAGGCGGGCTGGAGCTTCATCTCTGGCCTGATCGCGTGGACGGCCTGGCCGACCGCGATCGCCGCCTCGCCGAAGCCGGTGGCGATGAGCTTGATCTTGCCGTCGAACGTCGTGATGTCGCCGCACGCCCAGACGCGCTCGAGTGAGGTCTCCATCGTCTGGGAGACCTTGATCGCGTTCTTGTCGAGCTCGAAGCCCCACTCCTTGAGCGGGCCGAGCTTGGTCGAGAAGCCGAGCTGGAGGAGCACCGCGTCGCACTCGAGCGACAGCGTGTCCGCCTCGCCCTCGGTGGCGTGGTGCAGGACGACCCCCTCCACGGCGCCGTTGCCCGAGACCTCCTTGACGACGTAGGGGATCCGCAGGTCGACGTGCGGGCCCTGCGCGGCGTGCCGGACCTGCGAGACGGTCATCTCGTGCGCGCGGAAGGCGTCGCGCCGGTGCACGAGCGTGATGTGGTCGGCGGTGTCGAGCAGGTTCAGCACCCAGTCCAGCGCGCTGTCGCCGCCCCCGATGATCACGACGCGCTTGTTGCGAAAGGCGTCCTTGTTGGAGACGAGGTAGTGCGCGCCCCTGCCCTCCCAGGGCGCCATGTCGACGTCGGAGACCGGCAGCCGCTTGGGCTCGAACGCGCCGTGGCCGCCCGAGACGATCACCGTGCGCGAGCGCAGCGGCCCGTTGTCGGTGTGCAGCGTGATGACGCGGTCCTCGCCCTCGCCCTCGTAGGTCAGCGACTCGGCGGTCGTCTCGAGGTGGACCGGCACCTCGAACTGCTCGATCGCCTGCTCACGCAGGTTCTCGACCAGGTCGCGGGCGAGGATCTTGGGGTGCCCCGGGACGTCGAAGATCCACTTCTCCGGGTAGAGCGTCGTCAGCTGGCCGCCGATCTCGGGCAGCGAGTCGACCACCCGGCACGTCGCCTCGCGCATGCCCGCCCAGAACGCGGTGGTCAGCCCGAACGGGCCGGCGCCGATGATCGTGATGTCCCTGATGTCGTCGTCGGTCATGAGTGAGAGAGGGTCAGTGCCTCGCCGTCGAGTGCGTTGAGCGAGCGCTCCAGCGAGGCGGCGATGCAGGTGAACGAGGGGGTGTCGCGCAACGTGAAGGCCGAGGCCTCGGTCGTGCGCAGCCGCTGGACGAGGTCGAGGAACGTCCCGACGTCGTCGGTGTCGAAGGCGACGACGAACTCCTGGTCGTCGAGGCCGAAGCTGTACGTGGTGTGGTTGTCGACGCCGGGGTACTCGCGGCCGACCTGGATGTGGCCCTGCATGATGCGCCAGCGCTCGTCCGCGGCCAGCGCATACCAGGCCCGCGTCTTGACGAACGGGTAGACGAAGACGTACTTGCCGCGGAAGCCGCGCGGGACCAGGCGCTCGTCCTCGGAGTACTCCGAGCTCTTGCGCATGCCCAGGAACGAGTACGGCTGCTGGGCCCACTTCATCAGGCCGCTCTGGGCCAGGACCACGTGGAACTCGTGGATGCGGTCGAGGTTCTCGGCCTCGGAGATCAGCAGCAGGTCGGCGTCGCCGCGGGTCCCCACCAGCGAGAAGGACTGCAGGAGGTGGTCGGTGCTGAAGTCCTCGCAGGCGGCCAGGAACTCGCGCTTGTGCTCGGCGCGCTCCTCAGCGTCCAGGCGCCGCCAGGCGGACTCGAGCCTGAGGAACGTGTACTTGACGAAGTGCCGGTCGGCCACGCGGAGCAGGATAGGGGTTGCGTCCATGTGTCAGGCCGCCCTCGGAGCTAGGATGGGGACGTGCGCATCGCGCTCGTGTCCCCGTATTCGTGGACGTATCCGGGCGGCGTCACCCGCCACATCGAGGCGCTGTCCGCGGAGCTCGCGACGCAGGGCCACGACGTCAGCGTGCTCGCGCCGTTCGATCCGCCCGACCGTGTGTCCGCCCGGCTGCACCGCGGGGCGCGTCCGGCCGAGCGCGCGATTCCCGACAACTTCATCTCGCTGGGGCGGACGCTGGGGTTCGGTGCCAACGGGGCCGTCTCGAACATCTCGATCACGCCATACGCCGTGACGACGATGCGCACGGAGCTGGCCCGCGGCAACTACGACGTCGTCCACCTCCACGAGCCGATCGCCCCGATGGCGTGCTGGGACGCGCTCGGCAGTGCCGCGTCGCTGCCGCTCGTCGGAACCTTCCACACCTACGCCACGGCGCCCGTGCCGCAGGCGATCGCCAACGCCATCGGCGCGCGGCGCCGGATGAGCCGGCTGGGCGTGCGGATCGCCGTCTCGGAGGCCGCGGCGTGGACCGCCCAGCGCTTCTACGGCGGGCGCTACCGGATCATCCCCAACGGCGTCCACCTGCCCGAGGACCTGCTGCAGCGCTGCCCGGGCGGCGGAGCCGGCCCTCTCAAGATCGTCTTTGTCGGCCGCGCGGAGGAGCGCAAGGGCCTGCCGATCCTGCTGCGCGCGTTCGAGGCGCTGCGCGACCACGTCGCCTGCACGCTGACCCTGATCGGCGTTGGGGACGAGGAGATCGAGCCCCTGCTCCACGAGCGCCGCGGCATCACCGCGCTGGGCCGCGTCGACGATGCCGCCAAGCATGCTGCCCTGCGCGACGCGGACGTCCTGTGCGCGCCGTCGCTGGGCGGCGAGAGCTTCGGCATGGTGCTCACCGAGGCCTTCTCGGAGGGGACGCCCGTCGTCGCTTCGGACATCGCTGGCTATCGGGACGTCGTCCGCCACGGCATCGACGGCCTGCTCGTCCCGCGCGGCGACGCGACCAGGCTCGCCGAGACGCTGCGGGATGTCGCGCTGGATCGCGCCTACCTGCGCCGGCTCGGCGTCTCTGCGGCCCGGCACGCCGAGCGCTACGCCTGGTCGCGCGTTGCCACCGAGGTGGTCACCGCCTACGAGGACGCGGTCGCGCTGCCGCAGCCCGAGACCGCGGGATCCCGCGCTGCGCGCGCGGTCGGCCTGGCCCAGGCCGACGGCCTGCCGCGCGTCCCGGCCCGCCGCCTGCCGACCATCGAGCCGCCGCCGCTGACGCCGCGGCGCCGGAGCGTGGCGGTCGCTCGCCGGCTGGGCGCCCTCGCGGTCTTCGCGCTGATGGCCTGGCTCAGCGTCGTGGCCTTCCAGCGCATCGGGCTCGACAAGGTCGGCCAGAGCCTCCTCGACTCCGACCTGAAGTGGGTGTTCGTCGCGCTGGGCCTGATGGGCGGCGCGATGGTCCTGCGCGCGCTGTCCTGGCACGCGATCCTGCGCGCCGCCCTGCCGGCGACGGCGGTCCGGCGGCGCGACGCCTTCCGGGGCACCGCGATCGGGGTCCTCATGAGCGCCACGCTCCCCGCCCGGCTCGGCGAGCCGGCCCGAGCCCTGGTCGTGGCGCGGCGCGCAGGGCGCGCGCGCGAGAGCTTCCCCGCCGTGCTCGGCACGCTGGTCTCACAGACCCTGCTGAACATCCTCGCGCTGCTGATCCTCGGCACCGTGATGCTGTCGTCGGTGTCGCTGTTCGCCGGACATCACGGCGTCCTGGTGGCGATCGCCGCGCTGCCGCTGGTCGTGCTGGCGTCCGTGCTGGTCGCGCCCGCCCTGCTGCGCAGCGGCCTGCCCGCGCGCTCCAAGCGCGTGGCCCGCTGGCTGCGCCAGCTGCGCGAGGCGCTGACGAGCGTGCGGTCAGGCCTCGCCGTCTTCCGCTACCCGCGGCTCGGGCTGCAGGCCGCCGGCGCCCAGCTCGCGGCCTGGGGGCTGCAGTGGGTCGCCTGCTACGCGCTGCTCATCGCGCTGGGGCTCGACCACCGTGCCGGCATCGCCGCCGCCGCGGCCGTCCTGTTCGCGGTCAACGTCACGGCCGTGCTGCCCGCCACGCCGTCGAACCTCGGCATCTTCCAGGCCGCGTGCGTCGCGGTCCTCCACGGTGGCTACGGCATCGCGTCGGCCGACGCGCTGGGCTACGGCATCGTCCTGCAGGCCGTGGAGGTCGCCACCGCGATCGTCCTCGGCACCCCGGCACTGCTGGGGGAGGGGCTGTCCTGGAAGGACGTGCGCCTGCGCACCATGCACGCGGCTCCGGTGCACCTCGAGCCGCTGCCCGCCCAGGGCGCCGCCAAGTCAGACGCCTGAGTTCCCGCTGACCGGGATACTCCCGGGACGTGACCATCGACGAGCGCATCGTCGTCTGGGTGCCCTCGGGCTCCCCGGGCTGGGAGCTCGAGGCGTCGATCCCCTACGAGGCCAGGTCGGTCGGCGGGGGGATCCGGACGCTGTACGAGATCGCGGCGGCGCTCGCCGCCGACGGTCGCGACGTCGAGCTGCGCGGGGTGGTCTGCCGCCGGGAGCTCGACCGCATCTGCGAGGCGGCCGGCGCGTGGCCGGCGCTGCCGGTCACCTCGCGCCGGCCGACCGCCCACGACACTGTGCTCGTACCCGAGGGCGTCGAGGACCCGGCGATCCACGCCCGCCTGACGCTGTCGGCGGCGCGCCTGGTGCTCCTGCTGCTCGGTCCGCCCGGGCTGGTGGGCTGGTCGTTCGTCGCGGACTGGACCCGCCCCGACCCGGTGACCGTCCCCGTCGACGCCGTTGCCCGGCCCGAGCACTTCCGCGGCGCCGCCGCCCTCGGCTACGAGCTCTGGACCCACACGCCGGGCATCCAACAGGCCGCGCGCGACGCCGGCGTGGCCTGTCGCTTCTTCGGCAGGGGCGTCCCGAGCGGCTATCCGCCGCCGGCCGCGCGGCGCGACATCGACGTGGTGTGGCTGCGCAACCACCGCTGGGCGCCGCTGGCCGAGCCCGTCGTCGAAGACCTCGAACGGCGCGGGGCGACCTGCGTCGCGATCGGCGATGCACCTCAGGACGAGATCCTCGAGATCTTCGGCCGGGCCCGGACGCTCATCTACCCGCTGCGCGTCGAGGGGCACTCGCGCGTGGGCACCGAGGCGCGGGCGATGGGCGTCGTCCCGGTCGTCGCGGCCGGCAACCGCTTCGCCGCCGGCCTGGACCCCGGCGGGGGCGCCGTCGTCGCCCAGGACCTCTCGCAGCTGGCCGACGCCACGGTTGAATTGCTCGCCGCGCCCCAGCGGCTCGCCGCGCTGTCGGCCACCGCGTCGCAAACGGCTCGCGCGCAGACCGACTGGGCGTCGTTCGTCGCGCGGTTGCGGGCAGCCGTCGACGATCGCTCCGAGGTCGGAACGGCCGCCGGCCGCGAGGTCGTCGCCCGCGCCCTCGACGAGCGCACGGCCGACCTCGAGCGCCGCGCGCAGGAGGACCGTGCCGAGCGTGACGCTGCCCGCGCCGAGCTCGACCGCCAGCGCCACTGGCTCGACGCGATCCAGACCTCGCTGAGCTGGCGCGTCACCGCGCCGCTGCGCCGCGTCAAGGGCCGGGTGGGCCCGATGCCGCCCGGCCCCGCACCGGCCCCGCCGCCCGCACCGGTGGCCCCGGCCGGCGCCGTGGTCGCGCCGCCACCGGGGACGCCGATCGCGCGCGGGCCGTTCCACGTCGCGGGCTGGTGCGCGCCGCCGCGGGGGACCGTGGCGCGGGTCGACGTGCGGCTCAACGGCGGGCCGTGGGAGCGGGCGCGCGTCGCGATCGACCCGCCGGGCGGCCTGCCGGACACGGGGCGGCGCGACGCACCGCTGTGCGGCTTTGAGTTCAAGGCGAATCTGGCCGAGCTCTCACCCGCCGCGGACGAGCTCGTGGTGGAGGTGGTCGCCCACGGCTTCGAGGGCGGTGCCTACGCGCTCGAGCTGGTGACCTTCCCGTTGACCGAGCCCGCCCGCGAGCCGACCCCCGAGTCACTCCTGCCGATCCTCGATCCCGCGACGCACAGCGGCCCGCTGCGGGTCCTTGCCTTCACCCACTCGCTCGGCCACTCTGGCGGATCCCTCTATCTCCTGGAGCTGCTGCGCCAGCTGCGCGCGCAGGACCCCGACGCCGTGTTCGAGGTCATCTCGCTCGCCGACGGGCCGCTGCGCGAGCTGCACGAGGACGAGGGTGTCCCCGTGCACGTCACGGACGGCGGCGCGGCCGGCTCCGCCGTCCGTCACGAGGGGCACCTTGCCGAGCTTGCCGCGCTTAGCGCAGGGCGCTTCGACGCCATGCTGGTCAACACGCTGAGCGCGTTCACGGGCGCTGACCTGGCGCTGCGGCTGGGGATCCCTGCCGTGTGGGTCGTCCACGAGAGCTTCCCGCTGCCGATGTTCTGGGCCGCCGCCTTCCCGCCACCCCTGCTCGATCCCCGAGTGCGGGCGCGCGCCGAGGCCGCGCTGCGCGCGACGCCCGCCGTGCTGTTCGTCGCCGAGGCCACGCGCCGGCTGTTCCTCGGCGATGCCGATCCCCAGCGGCTGCTGACGCTGCCCTATGGCCTGGAGACCGAGGCGATCGACGCGGCTCGCGCCGGCCGGGATCGGACGGCGGCGCGCCGCGTGCTGGGGCTTGCCGACCGCGGGCGCACCGTCCTGTGTCTGGGAACGATCGAGCCGCGCAAGGGGCAGGGACTGCTCGTGCAGGCCTTCGCGGAGATCGCCGACCGCCATCCGGACGTCGACCTCGCGCTGGTCGGCGCGACGCAGGACGCCTACTGCGCGGGCTACCGCGCCGCCGTGCGCGAACGCGTCTCGCGGATGGGCCTGGGCGAGCGCATCCGGATCGAGCCGGTGACCCCCGATCCGTTCGCCTGGCACGCGGCGGCCGATCTGGTGATCTGCGCCTCGGACATCGAGTCGCTGCCGCGCTCGCTGACCGAGGCGATGGCCCTCGGGACACCCGTGCTGTCGACGCGGGTGTTCGGGGTCCCCGAGCTCATCGACGACGGCGTCACCGGCTTCCTCTGCGACGTCAACGACGCCGCCGATCTGGCCGCGGCCCTCGATCGTGTCCTGGGCATGGATCCCGGCGCGCTGGACGCTGTGGCCCAGGCCGGCCGCGAGCACGTTCGCGAGCGCCACGACCCCGACGCCTACGCCGGTCTGGTGCTGGCGCTGCTGCGGGGCCTGGTCGACGACCCGCGCGCGCTGCCCACCGAGCTGCTCGCCGCGCGGGTCTAGTGTCGGGACACTAGGCCTCGACGGCCTGGGGCTCCTCCTCCGGGACCTCGCCGCCGCGGGTGGGGTCGCGCGGTGAGCCGGCGATGACCTCGTCGTCGGCCTGACGGTTCTCCTTGGGCAGGAACCCCGACTTCATCCCGAAGTACACGGCCTGCGGGTGGTGGGCGATGATCGCCACCGTCGACTGCTCGGGCTCGACGGCGTAGCCGCCGGTCAGGCGCAGCCCGATCTGCGGCGCGTCGAGCAGCCGGAAGAGCTTCTCGTGCTCGGACTGCTCAGGCACCGCTGGGTAGCCCCAGGACCAGCGGCGGCCCTGCGTGCGCGGGATGCCGAGGTCGTCGCGCACGCGCGCGTGCAGCCACTCGGCCAGGCCCTCTGCGGTCTGGACGCCGAGGCCGTGGACGAAGAGCTGCTCGGCGAACTCGCCGTCGGCCTCCAGCTTGGCCATCAGCTGAGTGACCTCCTCGCCGGCGGTGACCGCCTGGAGCGCGACGACATCGGGGTGCTCGGGGTCGAAGAGCTCCTTGGGCCGGTAGAAGTCCGCGACGCAGATGCGATCGTGGGCCGGCTGGCGCGGGCACACGAACCGCTCGAGCACCGTCTCGCGGTCCTCGGGGTCCAGCACGACGACGTCGTTGCCCTCCGAGTAGGCCGGGAAGTACCCGAGCAGCGCGCGCGGGCGCAGGTAGTCCTGCTCGCGCCACATCCGCTCCAGGCGCGGGCCGAAGTCCTCGTCGATGAGCTTGCGCCACGCCTCGCCCTTGACGCCGCGCCCGCCCCAGTGCAGTTTGAACAGCACGTGGGTGTCGAGGTGGGGGAAGACCTCGTCGAGGTCGACGGGGATCTCGCGCACGCCCCAGAACGGCGGCTCGGGGATCGGCAGGTCCGTGCGCGCCGCACAGCGCACCGTGTCGTCGTCGGTGACGAGC